>URDE01000006.1:0-37444 GCA_900546525.1 uncultured Collinsella sp. | reverse complement strand
AGATGTACGCTATAATAGAGATGTAGCTCTATAGAAACGTTTGACGTTATTAACGTAAGGCGATACTATGATTGCATCATATAAAGATGAAGACACTGAACGCTTTGCAATGGGTGTGCGGATTAGGAAGTTCATTCCTTTTGAGCGGGTCGCCTTGAGGAAGATTCGCCAACTGCAGATCTGCGCTTCGCTTGATGATCTTCGCGTTCCGCCAGGCAATCGTCTTGAAGCGTTGAAGGGCGATCGCGCCGGTCAATATAGTATCCGTGTCAATGAGCGCTATCGGGTCTGTTTTGAGTGGAGACAGGGGATGGCTTGGAATGTCGAAATCGTCGATTATCACAAGTGATGAGACTGCGTCTGATTTGCTGCCGCCGGTGACTCCTGGCGAGCTTCTCAAAGAGGAATTTCTTGCCCCTATGGGCATTTCTCAATATCGCCTTGCTAAGGAGACCGGGATTCCGGCTCAACGCATTGGGCAGATTATCTTGGGAAGGCGTCGCGTGACGGCCGACACCGACCTTCGCCTTTGCCGCTACTTTGGCCTGATGGATGGCTACTGGCTTCGAGCCCAGATGGCGTTTGATCTCGAGGCAGAGAAGAGGCGCATCGAACCGGAACTGGATAAGATCGTTCCCGTTCAGCAGGCCGTTGCGCTGTAGCGCTCAAAGATGTTGAGGTTGGAGTGACGATGGAACGACGCCGACAGACTGCCGTGTACAGTCCTGGTGGGTGCGGGTGCGGCTTGCTGCTGCTCCCGGTTATTGCTGTGAGCATTGGCGTGATGTTTGCGCTTGCTGGACTGGCCGCAGCGGCACTTGTGCTGTTGATTGTGGCCATTGGCGTGACGATTTGGCTTTGCCGCTCTCGCGAGCAACGTCGTGCCGATGGCAAGACCAATGTCGGATGGGTCTTCTTTCTGATCATTGCGTACCTGCTGAGTGTCAGCTACCTGGTGTTCTTTGTCCTGTTGATGATCAGTGCCTTTACCGGGGAATCCGTCACGGTGGGGTAGGCTTCGACGAGCCTCTTGAGGATGAAAAAATGGAGCCGGATGGGAAATACCCCCATCCGGCTCCATTGCTCAATATTGGCGTGCACTTCTACTCGGCTGCCTCGCGGCGAGCGACCTCGTCGATCAAGATGGCATCGCCGTGCTTGGCGGCGGCAATGCTCGCGGTCATAATCATGCCCATTGCCGTGATGTAGGCGAAGAGCATCGACGGCGCCACGTCCATAACGATGCCGGAGAGAATCGGCGTCGCCACCTGAGCCGCCATGCTCACGGTGTAGTAGTAACCGGAGTAGCGGCCCACGCTTTGGGAGCTGCAACACTCCAGAATCATCGTGTACACGCACAGGTCCACGCCGCCCAGCGCGACGCCCATCAACAAAAAGACCCCGTACAACACGGGCGAGAAGCCGGGTGCCAGCCAAAGAAGCGTGGGGCACAAAACCATGATGACGGCGGTGCCCAGGGCGACCTTTTTGCGGCCGATTTTGAGCGAAAGGTTTGCCAGGGGTACGTAGCTTAGCAGCGCGCCTGCAATCGTCACGATATTGATGATGGCATAGGAACCGCCCTCCATGCCATAGAACAAATCGGCATAACGGCTGATAATGGTGGTCATGGCGTTATAGCTCATGTAGTAGAAAAACGTTGCGGCGAGCAGCATGATGATGGAGCGACGCACGTCGGTGTCTGCAACGCGTTCCTTACCGCCGGCCTCGGGGGAGTCGTCTTTGTCAATCTGATCCTCGTCGATGCCCATTGACAGCGATTTCTCGCGCATCTTTTCGACGAGGGCGGGCTCACGGACAAAGATGCCGTAGACAACGGCTGACACGAGGATAAAGGCGGCCTGCAAGATAAAGAGCGGAAGATAATCAGGTTTGTCGGCCTTGGGAACCATGACCGAGATGGCGACGAGCATAAGACCCGTTCCCGCATAGCCGACGATCTTTTCGATTGAGTCCGCCTTGGTTCGAAGTGGGCGAGGCGTAATATCTGCCACGATGGCGACCGTCATGGTGCGGTAGGCGCATATTGCCAAAAGCGTGAGGATAATCGCGCCAATGAGCAGAGGTAGGCTGCCCATGTTGTTGGCGATCGCGATGAGCGGGACGGAGAGCATTGCCACCGCGGAGCCGCCCAAGATAAAGGGCGTTCGACGCCCGAGTTTGCTTGCGCAGTGGTCCGAGAGGATGCCAAAGAGCGGAAGCAGGAACAGACCAAAGACATTATCGATGGCCATGATCGCGCCGGTGAGCGAGTTGGATAGGCCAAAGGTCCCTGTGAGCATCTTGGGAACGATGCCGTCGTAGACCTGCCAAAAGCTGATCATGCCCATAAAGGGTAGGGAGGCGAGGGCGACGGCCTTGGTGTCGAGCCGGGCCGCCCGCTTAAGATTTGGTTGGGTCATGCTGGTTCTCCTGGTCGGTAAAAGCGGGGAGGGGTGCTATCGGCCCCCGTTCTACAGTTGTTCAAGGTTGGCGAGAAACGCCACATAGAATTCGATGCCGCGCTTGTAGACGTCGACGCCGATGCGTTCGTTGGCGGCATGGATGAGCTTGCGCGCCTCGCCCGAGTAGATAAAGCCGCAGAAGCGGTAGACGCGATCGCAGATCTCGTTGAACTCGCGCGAGTCGGTACAGGAGTTCTGCACGTAGGGAGCAAAGCCGGCCTCGGGATAGACACCCGACACGCAGCGATGGATGTAGTTGAAGGCGGCATCGTCTTCGTAAGGCGAGATGGGCGCGGGCTCGGTGTAGGGAATCGCCTCGTTGATTTCGACGGTGACATGGTCGGGGCTTACGCCCGAGGCGCGGCACTGCTGAGCGGCGAGCCTGCGAGCGCGCTCAACGGCATCGGCGATGGTCTCGAACGGAGCGATGCGAACGTTGAAATTGGCGCGAGCGATCGGTGACAGCACGTTATGCGCGTTGGAGCCTTCGAGCTGCGTGAGCGCATAGGTTGTGCGCAGCATGGCCGAGGTCTCGGGGCTGGCGGCCATAATCTTGGTAACCGCGGGGCGTGTGAGCCAGAGGTTGCCAAAGATTGCCTGAAACGTCGCGCTGCTGCGGGCACCCAGCTCGGTCAGTGTGGCCTCGACGGCGGGCGTGAGCTGCGGCTTGCCGGGGTTGGCCGAGATAGTCTCGCATACACGGCAGAGAAGACGGCAGGCATCGTTTGCCGCAGGCGTAGAGGCATGGCCGCCGTCGGCGCGCGCCGTGACGGCAAGGTCGACGTGGCCCTTCTCGGACACGCCTACCATGGCAACGGGTTCGGTGACGCCGAGCGGGGCGTCGGTTGCCACGGCGCCACCCTCATCGAGCACCATGTAGGGATGGATGTTATGCTCGCGAAGCCACTGCACTGCATGGGTTGCAGTAGGTGCGGCGATTTCCTCGCCATCGCTCGAGAAGAACCAGACATCGCGCGGGGGAACGAAGCCCTGGGCAATCAAATGCTCGGCGGCCTCGAAGAAAGCCGAGACGATGCACTTGGTGTCGAGTGATCCGCGGGCCCAGATCTCGCCGTCGAAGATCTCGGCTCCAAAGGGATCGTGCTTCCAGTCTTGGCCCTCGACGGGCACGACGTCCTGATGCGCCATCATGACGATGGGGTCCAAGGCGGAATCGGCGCCAGGCCAACGCAGGAGCATGCCAAAGTCGTCGACGCGTGTGAGCTCGGCGACTTTAAAGAAATGCGGGTAAAGTCGCTGAAGCGTGGGAATCCACTGGCTGAAGGGCTCATCGTCGCGCTCGGCGATGTTCTCACGCGAAACGGTGGGGATGCGCAGCAATTCGCAAAAGCGCTCGACGGCTACCTCGTCTGCCTTGTAGGTGCCTGCGTCAAGAGGCGCGCCCTGTGCGACCGATACCGATGCTCCCATGGTGGGACTCCTTTCGTGTTGTATATCGAATACGTCAAGATTATCGCCCGCACCGCGCGTGGGAAATGGCGAAACACGTTGTTCATCTGCGGGCGGCGGGTCGGATAGCCTTAGCCGACGATGACCGTGCCGTCTTCGGTCACGGTGATGGCGTCTCCCGTCGACACAGCATCGAGAAACTCATCGCCCAGGTTGTCAATGGTGGGCATGGGGGTGTCGGTCCATACACCCGAGAGGATCGCGCCAGCGGCGGCAAGGCTGTCAATGGGTTTGGAAAACAGCAGGCATGCGGGTTGGCGCCCCATTTTGGTGGCGCAGAAGAGCACCATGCCGCCTGTGGTGGAGCCGATAGTCTGCGGAAGACACAAGGCACATCCCGCCAAAGGTTTGCCGTACAAGTCGGGATTGTTTTGGTCGGAACACGTGGCCTTTTTGTCGCCAAACATCAGTGCCTTCTGAAACGATGCGAGCGTGTTGAGCCCTCCGTGAGAGACAAGTGCCTTGGCGTGGGCAGTTCCGGGGACAACGACGCGGCCGTGAAAGATTTTTTCCATGAGGAGTCGCCTTCCTATTTGATTGGTTTTCCGGTGGTGACGTAGGCGAGCACTTCGTCGTCGGTGTAGTAGCGCGATGCCGAGTACGTACGCAACTTGTTGGAGTTGGTGATGATGGGCATGCTGCCGCACAGCGGGTTGTTGGTGTACATAAGCGGGCAGATGCTCGAGACGACGGCACCGGTAGTCGAGAGGCGTCTGTATGCCGCAGTCTTGCGGAAGGCGTCTGCCACGGATGGGGCGGCGGTCAGTACGGTGGGTACTTGCACGCGGCACTTGCCGGAGGCGCTCAGCCCATCGCAGATGGCGTCTGCCCAATGGGCGAGTTGTGCAGACGAGAGGTGGGGGCAGCCGATGAAGGCAAGCTTGGGGCGTGCGCCCGGGTTCTTCCACATAACGGGGTAGCTCGAGCGGATGCGTTCCAGCTCGGCGTCGTCAATGCGATAGATTTGGGCGTCTAGTGCTATGAGGTGTTCGCCTTGTTCGACGGCCTCGGGCGTGATGCCGTCCACGTGGTAGAGCCCGACAGCGCCGTTCGATGCGCTGGCGGCGCCCATGTCCTTAAGGTAGTCCTGCGTGCCGGGTGTGAGTTCGCGGCCAAGCCAGCGGTCGAGGCCTTTAATGTAAGGGACGTCTTCCATCACCTTCATGCCAATGGCGCTGCCAAGCACTTGCGCTTCGGGCTTGCGCTTACAGTCGACTTCGATGATCCAGGTCGCCTTGCGGCCCTCATCGGTGAGCAGGCCGAATTCCGGGACAAAGCCGGCAATTGAGCCGAACATCTCGATGATGCCGGAGTTGCGATTGCAGCGAGCGCCCAGCACGGAGTTGGCAAAGACCACGGCGCTGCTTTCTGCCCAGCTTAGGATGTCGCCACGCCGAGGTCGATTGCCAACCTCGGGCTGGTAACAGGTGCAGGTGAAAGCATCGTTGTCCAATAGACCCATGCTGCGCAGCTGTGCCTCATAATCGTCTTGTTTGGAATACATAATCTTGAACAGCAGCTTTTGCAGCGGGTTGGCCGGGACGGCGGGGTCGAGGGGCCTCGGGTCGACCGAGAATGACTGACCGGACAGGGCGCCGTCTTTCAGCAGCTCATCCATAAGGTCATAGACTGGACCGAGCATGGAGAGGCCAAAACTTGTGACAAGATGACCGTTTACGCCGGTCACGGGAACCATACGCTCGGCGCCAAAGCATTCGCCGTACATAACGAGGGTCTTGACCACTTTGGCCATGGCGGGGCCCTTGGCGCCGTCGAGCAGGGCTTGTTGTTGGGAGGTCAGGTTCATCTGTGAGCCCATCCTTTCGTGTTAGATATTGGTGCCGAGTCGGTATGCCGCACGGACCGCTTCGAGCACACGGCCGGGTGCAAACCCATCGCCGATGTTATGCAGCTCGTCAGCGGCGTGCGTCTGCTGCAGTTTGTAGAACAGCGCGTCGTCGGGGTGTCCGCCGCAGGCAATGATTACCAAGTCGCAGGTTAGCTCGAGTGACTTCCAGTCGTTGCCGATTTTGGGTGCAAGCGGGTTTTCGACGTTCTCGGGCAAGACCGGTGACCACGAGACGTAGGGGTCGGGAACGTTTTTGTGGCAGTTGCGACTCAAGTGGAGACGCGCACACCTCGATGGGGCTCCAGACTCGCGTTTGCCGCCGACTTCCGCGCGCTCGACGCGTGTCATATTGAGGAGCCGCACATTGCGTCCCCTGAGCGTATGGAGTAGGTGGCCGCGATTTGCCGTGCAGGCGCCCTGCATCATGTGAGGCAGCATTTCAATTACGCTGACCTGTGGTATGCCGTGTTCGACGGTGAGCCATTGGGCAACCTCGCAGCCCACGGCCCCTCCGCCAATGATGGTGACGATTTTGGCGTTGCCAAGCAGCGCGGGTTGGCGCAGTAGCTGCGTTGCCAGCACGGCATGACCCGATGCTGCAAGCTCCGTAAGACCGGGGATGGGCGGTATTGCATTGGAAGTGCCTGTCGCGCACACGATTGCGTCGAAGCCTGCTTTTGCAAGATCTTCGGCGCGTGCTGCCCGTCCAAGTTCGAGTGTCAGGTTCCCGTTGGGTTTTTCTGCCTGCTCGCGCACCTGTCGAACAAGATATGATCGGTAGTTATCGAGGTCGAACTTGATCCGGGCGGCGCTGGCGGAGAGGAGTTTTCCTCCAAGTTCATCTTCGGCATCGATGAGCTTTACGTCGTGGCCACGACGCGCGGCGATTAGCGCACAGACCATCCCAGCGGGTCCGGCTCCTATCACCGCTATGCGTTTGGGTTCTTTGGCGGGAGCGGGTGTCTGGGGCATGAGGTATTCAAAGCTGCAGCGTGGATTGACGGCACACTGCGGATGGCCCCCTTCGACAAACTCGTTGAGGCATCCTTCCTGGCATCCGATGCAGGGGCGAATATCTGCCACGCGACCGGCGTACGCCTTGTTAGGCCACTCGGGATCCGCAAGCAGCGGGCGTCCGAGCATGATCATATCGGCGTCGCCATTGCGAAGGGCACGTTCGGCAATGTCGGGGTAGCCCAACTTACCCACCGCGACAACGGGTACGGGAAGGCCGGCATTGGAGCGGATATTGTCGGCGGCAAAGCGCTCTCGAACGGCGCGCGCCACGGGAACGAAGCAGCCTGCGGGCATGCTCGCAGGCGGGTGGGGCATCCACCAGTTGTCATAGCAACCAAGGTCGACGTCAAAGATGTCTACTCCCGCCGCCACGAGCTCTTCCATATAACCCAGGGTCTGTTCGACTGTGCGGCCGCCGCGCATGCGTCCCAGATAGGTCGAATTCATGACCTGCTCGTCATAGGTTTCCTCGAGTGCAAGCGAAAGGTCGATGCGGTACATGATGGGGTAGTCGGGCCCAACGCGGCGACGGATTTCTTTGATCATATCGAGGCCAAACTGACGCCAATCGGCATAACGTCCGAGCTTGCGATGGTTAAAGGCGGGGTTTCCGAGCTGCTCGATAAGATAACCCTCGTGCCCGTGCAAATAGACGCCATCGATGCCCATGGCATGAGCATCGGCCGCCGCTTGGCCGATATTGTTTACGATACGGCGCAGCTTTTGATCCGAGAGGCGCATGCATGGAATGGCGGGGATGTAGTAGTTAGGCAAGAAACTCGCCGAGACCGGAAACTTTTTTTGCGTAATGAGGCATTGCGGGTTGCCCACGCGGCCGAGTCCGGCCGTAAGCTGGACAAAAATGCGCGATCCGAAGGCATGGACACCTTGGGCAAGGTCGCGCCAGCCTGCCATAACGGTTCGGCTTCGATCGATGCGCGGGAAATAGGTGAGCTTGTCCAGCTCGGTGACCGTGGTATCGATGCCGTGGCTTACCGGTACGAGTCCTGTTGTGATGAGGCCGCAGCCGCCTTTGGCGCGGGCGAAAAAGTACTGCAGCATCATGTCGCTGGGACGACCAGTTTCCTCGCACATGTCGATATTGCCCATCGGCGCCATGACAATGCGGTTTTTGACAGTGAGCTTGTTAATTTTGATGGGAGAGAAGAGCTTGTCAAAAGGATAGAGCTCTTGTGTCATGCGGGACGATCCGCAACCGGAATTTTTGGCGGGCCAGCTGTCGAATGAGTCGACGAGTTGCTGCACCAGTACGTCTTTTCCCAATGAGGTTCCTTTCAGATGTTGACAAGGTAACAAAGCAGTTTACGTCTAAATGTTTAATAGTCAACAACAAAGGAATGAGTTCGGTGAAGGAAAAAAGACTCAATGAGTGCCAGGTGGCAAGCTGTGCTGCGACATTAGCTCCCAGCTAATGAATTTGAGCTCGCTGCCTCCTACGATGTGCTGTGTGCCGGCACGGTAGCCGGATCGTAGGAAGGATGCATAATGGCAAAAGAGGGAAAGAAGCCGATCGGCAAGATCGTTTTGGGCGTCATCGTGGTGCTCGTTGTTGCCGGCGTCGTGGGTTCTATGGGCGGTAACTTGTCTGATTCGTCTACGGGTGATGCAGCAAAGCCTGCCGAACAGACCCAGCAAGTCGAGGAGAAAAAAGAGGCACAAGAACCCTATACGGTTTCGGATGAGGCCGGGGATACGTCTAATCAGTTCGCGTATAAGATCACTGGCACGTTGACCAATAATACGGATAAAGAGCAAAGCTACATTCAGATTGAGTATGTTCTGTATGACGCAGACGGCAATCAGGTGGGAACGGCTCTTGCGAACACCAACCATCTCAAAGCGGGCGGCACCTGGAAGTTCGAAGCGATGAGCACGGTATCTCCCGACCAGGTTGCCAGCTGGGAACGTTCTGACGTGAGCGGTTTTTAACTAGAATTAAAAACATGGTTACTATGCGAGCTGGGGGGTGAGGCCATATGCCCGATAAGAAGCTAACCGAAGAGTTGCTCAACGAGCTGCTCGATGCTCCGAGTATCGAGGGCTATATCAAAGAGCACGACTTTACCGCCCCGTCGCTTTCGGGGTATCTGAAACAGCTTTTGGAAGAAAAGGGGCTGGAGCGTTCGCGCGTGGTGCGTATGGCCGACCTCAACGAGACGTTTGGCTATCAGATCTTTACCGGTGCGCGGCATCCGAGCCGCAATAAGGTGCTGCAGATTGCCTTTGCCATGGCGCTGACGCTCAAGGAGACCAACCGCGCCTTGACGGCGGCGGGCGTCAATGTCCTCAACTGCAAGGACCGCCGTGACGCCATCATCATTTTCTGTATCGATCGTGGCTGCAGCCTGCAAAAGGTGAACGAGGAGCTGTATCGCTTTGGCGAGGAGACGGTGAGCTAACAGCTAGCTGCCGGCGGAAGCGGTGTTCACGATATTTAGAACGTGCAGGGCACGGGCGTCATGGGGCGTCCGTGCCCTGCGTTATTATGGACGCTATGGATACTCAGAGCCCAACATATTCCGATGATGAGCTGACTGCTGCGCTCGCCGGACACCTGGCGTCACTTGAGCGTGATGACAGTTATCGCGTAGACCGTGTGCTCAAGCACTCCGACGTCGAGACGACCGAGCTCGTGTACTTTGAGGGCTCCGGCGGAGGATCTCTTGGCCCCTTTGTTCGCAAGCGCATCGACGCGTCGGCCCAGATTGGCGGGGCGTATGAACGCCTGTTTGCGGCCCAGCATGCTGGGCGACGTTACGAGCACTTGCCTCGGATTGTCGATTGCCGCCGCGTGGGCGACGAGCTTTGCGTGGTCATGGAATACATCGAAGGCGAAACGCTCGGGGCCCTGGTGGGGCGTTTGGGTGCGACGCCCGATTATGCTTGTGAGCTGTTTGGCGCCCTTTGTGATGCAGTTGCGGAGCTCCATGCCGGCTTTGCGTCGGCGGGGGAGATGGCCGCTCCGGTGATCCATCGCGACCTAAAGCCCTCGAATATCATCGTGTCGGGCGCAAACTATACGCCCGATACAGGCATGACGTTTTCATCGCTGGTGATTATCGATTTGGGAATCGCTCGCGTGTGGCGCGAGGGAGCCGATGCCGATACCGTTAAGTTTGGCACGCGTCCCTATGCGCCGCCCGAGCAGTATGGTTTTGGCCAGACGAGCGTGCGCAGCGATGTCTATGCGCTCGGTGCCCTGCTGTTCTTTTGTCTGACGGGGGCCGATCCCAAGCCAGGTCGGAACATACGCGAGCAATGCGAGGCACGTGACGTCCCCGCCTCGCTTGCCGATGTTATTTGCATGGCGATGGCGCTCGATCCGGACAAGCGCTTTGCAAGCGCGAAGGCGCTAGGGCACGCTGCACGCGCATCGTATGCGTTGTCCGCGCCGAATGCTGCTTCCTTTCAAGAGCCTCCGGAGCGGCGAGCCGTGTGCCCTGCGCCCGTGCTCCCCACGGATCAGTCTCAGGGTGGATTGCCGTTGGTGCCTGAGCGCCCGAATTTACTCTCCCGCATTCCCGACACCGTTGGGCGCATTTGGAACGCATTCGTCTATCTTTCGCTACTCGTTTTCTTTGCCGGAAGCCATTTTGCCGTTTTTCATCCTACGGGCGCCAACCAAAACTACCCGATGTGGTTTCTCGCGATTGAGTATTTTATCTTCGTCGACGGTCTCGTAGTGCTCATCCATTTTGTGATGCTCGACAAACGCCGCCTTCGCCGGCGGTTTGAGCTACTCGATAGATACCGCGGTAAAAAGCTTGCAAAGCTCTGGCTCAAGGCTATGGGTGTGCTCTTGTTGGCAATGATTATCATTGTTGCCATTGCAAACGCGACTGGCGTCGTCGATACCTCCGTCGCGTAAAAGAAAAAGGGCCCCAATTGGGGCCCTTTGACGTTGATCTTAGATGCGGTTCATCTGGGTTGCAACCTTGTTGTACCAGTCCTGCCACGTGGGCGGGCAGTACTTTTTGGCGGCTGCCGGGGTAAGCGTGGAGCCATAGTTGGCGCCCAGGTAGGCAACGTGGGCAGAGACGCCCTCGCTCCAGCTACCAAAGCTCCGCCAGCCGCCGCCGCGGGCGCTCCAGCCCCAGGCGTTATAGGAGCCGGCACAATAGAGGCCCTTGCTGCTCTCGATGCAGGCGATGGCGGGAGACCAGCGAGGGTCAACACCGGTGTTCCAGGCTGCCACGGCAAAGTTGTAACCCTGGCCTGCCATGGGGGAGCCGGCGAGGTAGTTGTCGATGCGACTCGTCCACTCGTTGATAAACGAGTCGTAATCGGAGTTGCCGGTATTGGAGTTGTTCACCGTGGTGTCGATAGTGGTGTTGGCGTTATTGGCCTGGCTGTTGGAGTTGTTGCCGCTCACGCCCTCGCCCGAGAGCTTCTCGGCGGCAGCGGCCTTGTCGGCCTCGAGCTTGGCCAGCTCGGCGGCATTCTCCTGCTCGGCCTTTGCCTGGGCTTCGCTGCGAAGCTGCTGGGCCTGTGCCAGTGCGTCCTCGGCGGTTTTCTGCTCGGTCTCGAGTTGGGACTTGGCCTGCTCGAGCTCGGTCTTGTTCTGCTCGAGTTCGGTCTGCATCTTGTTGAGCTCTTCGATCTCGTCGACGCTCGAGCTCGTGATCTGGTTGGTGTACTTGCAGGTGGTGATGAACTCGCCCAGGCTCTGCGCGTTGACCAGGAAGCTCACGATGGGGTTGGTGCCCTTCTGGTACTTATACAGATCGCGCATGGCGGAGCTCGCCTTGGCCTGTTGATCGGGAAGTTCGGCTTCGATCTTCCCGATGCTTGCCTCGTTAGTGTCGATTTGCTTCTGCAGATCCTCGAGCTTGGTGCGGGCTTCGTTGTAGGCACTCGTGGCGGTTTCGATTTTCTGCTGGGCAGCGGAAAGCTGATCCTGCGTTGCCTGCGAGGCGGCATAGGCTGCGACGGGGGAGAGCATCGGCGCGGCCGTCAGTGTAACGGCAAGCGCGGCGCTCGTGATGATACGAGCCGGCTTCGACGCGATGAGCGCTGCGGTGCGATGGTTCGAATGCTGCATCCAGTCCCTCTGCAATCAATCGTAGGTTATAGTTCGAAAGGTATTCTACTACTGCTTTCGACCTCAACTTGAACCTTAAAGGTTCTAAAGGGTCAAGTTGAACTTGAGGTTTTGGTCTTGACCTGCAGTTATAGTGAATTGTTAAGAAACCATAGAGTTCAACTTTAACGTTACGGAACCCTGCGGGCTCGATCATAAGCGCCTGCTTGCCATAGATATGGTGGAACTTTGGGAAGCGGCAGTTTGGCACGCTAGAATAAACCAGTTGCATAAAGACCGCCCATCGTACGGGCAGTTGATGATAGGAAGTTTCCATGGCATTGCAGTTTACAGAGCGCGAGTTTATACCCGTGCTGCTCGGCGGCGATATCAACGCCTATTCGGTGGCGCGCGCCTTCTACGAGGAGTATCAGGTCAAGAGCCTGGTCTTTGGCAAGTATCAGACGGGTCCTGCATACCGCAGCCAGATTATCGACTATACGCCCAATGTGGATATCGACACTATGCCGGTCATGATCGAGACCGTCAACGGCATTGCACAGGCCAATCCCGATAAGAAGATTATCCTCATGGGCTGCGGCGATAACTACGTCGCGCTTGCCGCACAGGCTCAGGATGCCGGCCAGCTTGCCTCCAACGTCATCGCGCCCTATGCGCCCTACAGTATGCTCGAGCAGTGCCAGAAGAAGGAGATCTTCTACGAGCTGTGCGAGAAGCACGGTGTACCCTATCCGCACACGTTTACCTTTACCATGGCGATGCTCAACGCCCAGGGCGAGGCTTCCGCCGAGGTGCTCGACCAGATCGACTTTCCCTTCCCGATGATTCTGAAGCCCTCTGACGGCATCATGTGGTGGGAGCACGAGTTCGAGGGCCAGAAGAAGGCCTACGAGATTGCCGATCGCGCCGAGCTGGAGCAGGTCATTCGCGATGTGTACGCCAGTGGCTACACCGATGACCTCATCTTGCAGGACCGCGTGCCCGGCAACGACGAGTACATGCGCGTGCTTACCAGTTATTCCGACCGCAACGGCAAGGTTCGCATGATGTGCCTGGGTCACGTGCTGCTCGAGGAGCATCAGCCCCATGGTGTCGGCAACCATGCATGCATCATTACCGAGCCTAACGACGAGCTCATGGGTGGCGTGCGCAAGCTGCTTGAGGACCTTAAGTTCACGGGCTTCTCCAACTTCGACGTCAAGTACGACCAACGCGATGGTTCGTTTAAGTTCTTCGACTTCAACACGCGTCAGGGCCGCAGCAATTACTATGTCACCAACAGTGGCTTTAACGTTGCTAAATACGTGGTGGATGAGTACGTCTATAACCGTCCGTTTGAGCCAGAATTTGTGACGGCGCAGGACGAGGCTCTGTGGATGGTCGTCCCCATGGGCGTCGTTGACAAGTATGTCAAGGACCCCGAGCTGCGTGCGAAGGCGCATCGCCTGGCCAAGGAGGGCAAGGCTGCCGACCCTTCGTTTATGAAGGGTGATTTTGTCTTTAACCGCTGGTTGCGCATGTGGCACACCAAGCTGCGTCACTTTAAGCTGTTCAAGACGTATTACAAGTAGATGAGCGCGGCGCCCGCCCGGTTTGCATCGGACGGGCGCGGGCATGATACGAGCAATTGCATGGGCGTCACCAAGGAGGCGGCGATGGAAAAGTTGGGAGTTATCGGCGGCATGGGCGCCGAGGCCACGTCGTATTACTACGACCAGGTCGTGCGTCATACGGCTGCTACCTGTGATCAGGAGCATATCGACATGGTGGTACTTTCCAAGTCGACCATGCCCGACCGTACGCTGGCCATCAAGACCGGCGAGCATGCCGAGCTGCTGGCGACCATGAAGGAATGTGCACGGGCACTCGAGGGGCTGGGCTGTACTCATATCGCCATTCCCTGCAACACATCGCACTACTTCTACGACCAGATTCAGTCGTTTACCAAGGTGCCGATTATCCACATGCCGCGTGAGTCGGTGCGCTATGCCCTGGCGGGCGCGGTGATGGGGGAGTGCGAGTTCGATCCCAACCTGAGCATGCCGTCCGAGCCGGTGCGCAAGATCGGCATCATGGGCACCGACGGCACCGTGGGTGCCGGCGTCTACGGGCGCGAGTGCGAGGCCGCGGGCGTCGAGGTCGTCTATCCCAGCGAGAAGCGCCAGGCCGACGTGATGTCGCTGATTTATGATGACGTGAAGGCCGGACGCGAGCCCGATATGGACAAGTTTGACCGCGTGATGTGGGAGTTCGCCCGCAGCGGCTGCGACCGCGTCATTCTGGCCTGCACCGAGCTCTCGGTGCTGAAAAAGTACCGAGAGATGCCCGAGATTACCCTTGACGCCATGGACGTCCTGGTGCGCGAATCCATCATCCGCAGCGGCGCCCCCTACCGCCTGTAGCCCTCGACCTGCCAAAAAAGGGACAGGTTTATTTTGGTAGGTTTTATCTGGGAAAACAGTAAGGCCTCGGCTCGTTTGATGCGAGCCGGGGCCTTTTGAATTTATCGGTTGCCGGTGGCGATGGGTTAGAACAGGAAGCCGAGGACGATGAGGGCAATGCTGACAATAAGTATGGCAATGTCCAGGCCCTTGATGGGGTAGCGCTTGTACGAGCTCGCGCGCGTGCGCAGGTAGAAGCCGCGCTGCTCGGCTGCCAGGGCCGTGGCGTCGGTTTTACCCACGCTCGAGATCAGTAGCGGCACGCACAGCGGCAGCATGAGCTTGAGCTTCTTGATGGGGTTCTTGGTGTCATACTCGATGCCGCGTGCGGTCTGCGCCTCCATGATGGCGTTCATCTCCTGGCCAAACACTGGCACAAAGCGCAGCGCCGTGGTAAAGGTGAAGGCGTAACGATACGGAACGTGCAGCACCTCGACGCAGGCGTTGGCAAGGTCGTTGAGCTTGGTCACCATGAGCATCAGAATAAGCGGTAGCGCCACGCCCAGCAGACGCAGACAGGCCTTTGTTCCGGTGATGAGGCCTTCATCGGTGACAAAGCTCCACACCACGTTGCCATCGCGCATAAAAGCCAGCTGCAGCACCAGCATGATGAGCGCGAGTGGAATCAGCAGCTTGAGCAGCGCGAGCAGGCGGTCGACGACGCCGGCGTAGGCTCCCAGCGCGAGCGTGAGTGCCAGAAAGCCCAGCAGTGCCACATAGGTGTCGGACAAGAAAATGCCGATGATGATGGCGGCGGCGAGGCCCAGTTTGATGACGGGGTTCAGGCGGTGTAGCAGCGTGTCGCCCGGCATGTAGTCGATGACGTTAACCACGGCGGACCATCTCCTCGGTAATGCGAACGATATCAGTGACCTCACTCACCTGCGTAAAGGCGGGCGAGACGGTGGATGCCAGACGGCGCGAGAGTTCGATGACCTGGGGCGGCTCAACGTAGGCACGCTGCATGAGTTCGATGTTCGAGAACAGCTCGTGCGTGCGGCCGCGGTCGAGGATGCGACCGTTGGCCATCACCACGATGCGCTCGGCAAAGTCGGAAACGACTTCCATGTCGTGACAGACCATGATGACGGCGCAACCGCGCTCTGCCATGGTGCGCACCGTTTCCATCACGGTCATGCACTCGCGGTAGTCCAGGCCGCTCGTGGGTTCGTCGAGCACCACGATCTTGGGCTCGATCACCACAACGGAGGCCAGCGCCACCATCTGGCGTTGGCCGCGCGACAGTGAGAACGGTGCCTCGTCGGCGGGCAGACCAAAGCGGTCGATGACCAGCTGGGCGCGACGCAGGGCTTCGGCGCGGTCGATGCCGGCAAGTTCTAGACCAAAGGCGACCTCGTCGAGCACGGTGTCTTTGCAGATTTGGCGGTCGGGGTTCTGGAAAAGCGTTGCCACTTCGTGTGCGATGCGGCTCGTGGGAACCGATGCCGTGTCCAAGCCCGTAACGCGTACGCTGCCCGATGCGGGCTTGAGCAAACCCGTGAGCAGTTTGGTGAGCGTGGTTTTGCCGGCTCCGTTTTGGCCGACAATGCCCACGAGCTCGCCGGGGTAGAGCGTCAAGTTGAGGTCGTGGACGGCGGCGCCTCCATGGGGGTAAGAAAACTCGACATGGTCAAAGGTGAGCACCGGCTCGGCGTCTTTCGCATGCGGGCGCAGCGACGGCGCGTGCGGGGAGCCTGCGGGCGCCTGGGTATCGCTTGTCGCACGGTCGGGGTCGACGATTTCCGTGATCAGGCGTTCTGCCTCGTCGACATCCAGACAGGGCGTGCCGCTTACCAAGCCATCGGCCTCGAGACTGTTGAAGATGCGCGTGACGCGCGGACAATCGACGCCGATGGTGCGAAGCTCGTCGGTGCGTGCGAAGACCTCGTGCGGCTCACCTTGCAGCGCGATCTGGCCGTGATCGAGCACCAACACACGGTTGCAGTACTCCGAAAGCAGAGCGACCTTTTGCTCAACGACGACGATGGTGATGCCGAGCGCGCGGTTTGCCTCGCGCAGCGTCTCGAAGACCAAGGTGGAACTGGCGGGGTCGAGTGCTGCGGTTGGCTCATCGAGCACTAAGACGCGCGGACGCATGGCGAGGATGGCGGCGATAGCTACCTTTTGCTTTTGGCCGCCCGAGAGGGTGGCGATCTCGCGGTCGCGCAGGTCGCTAATGCCGACGGTCTTAAGCGTCTCGCACAAGCGCTGCTCGATCTGGTCATGCGGAACGCCAAAGTTCTCGAGACCAAAGAGCATTTCGTCCTCAACGACCGAAGCGACCATCTGGGTATCGATGTCCTGCAACACGCTGCCGACGATCTGCGATATGTCGGTGAGCGAGACCTCGCAGGTGTCGTGGCCGTCAACTAACACGGAGCCATAAAATGCGCCGGTGTAGTGGTGAGGCACGGCGCCCGACAGGCAGGCGGCAAGTGTGGACTTACCGGCACCCGAGGGCCCGATGATGCCGATGAAATCTCCCTTGTTCACGCTAAGCGAAACGTGGCTGAGCGCCTGCTCGGTTTGCGTGCCATAGGAGAACGAGACATCGTCGACGTTGATGATCGTTTCCATGGATACCTTTCATAATCATTGGGGACGTTCTTACATGACTAGTCGTTTAAGAACGTCCCCAAAAGCTCGTTGTTTGGGACAGTCTTTGGCGGTGAAGCACGGATACGGCTTTACGAGGTGCCCCAGGTTGGCGCGAAAGAGGAGCGAAGCGTACTTGGGTATGCGAGCGACGAATGAACGCCAAGATGGGGTGGCTCGTAAAGCCGAGCGGGTTAGTTGAGCTTCAGGGCCTTCTGGATGGGCAGGTAGAGGGCGCCGACCAGAATGGCGTTAAATACGGCGGTCATGGCGACGACGGGTAGCATGGCTGCGGCGAGCTCGCCCACCACGCCGAGCATGGCCATCTTGATGACCATGAAGATGACGCCCGAGACAAAGGTGGTCACGAATGTTGCGACGATGGCGACGACGGGCTTAACCTGGCCGTCCTTGGCGGCGGCGTTGACAATGACGGCCATGAGCATGGCGGCGATACCCTCGGCGGCAAAATCGACAAACGGCGAGGTGGTAGTGATCTGGATTACGGCCGCCGAGATGAGACCAATGACGAGCGCCTGGCCAATGTTGGGACGAATGACCAGGATGGTGAGGCAGAAGGCCGAGATAATGAACTCGGGGCTGATCATACCGCCCGAGATGCCCGAGATTGCCTTGCCGACGGTGAAGTTGAGGATGAAGCCGGCGGCAAGCAGAATGGCGAGCAGGACAAGGGCGCGAATATCGAGTTTACCGCGGTCGGCGGTCTGGACGGTGCGGGGCTGGGCGGTGGCGGTGGTGTTCTGAGACATGGTGAAAGTCCTTTCAAAAAGGGGAGTGTAAGAGAAAAACGGAGGCGCGTGATGCGAATGCGATCGGGCTCGAGATAGAAAAAGGCCCCCGGTCGAAACCGGAGGCCTTCCAATCACCTAGAGCGCAAAACAGGCGTGAGGGACTCACTTTCGACCGATCGTATTCGCATCACGCCACCACCAGTTGTTGAGAGACTTCATCGTGTTCATCATCTTGGTGGCTCCTTTCGTGATGCCTTGGCGCGGTCGCACCTCGTTGCTGTTGCGCTGCACTATAGCACAGCGAAGTGTGTGCGGGGAAATCTTTTTTGAAAAGATTTCGGCGGCGTTTCCTGCCGGTCAAAAGGGCAGGCTGAGCGGGCGGGATGACTCATGCGACCCCGCCCGTCTCTTGGAACGCAAGGGCCTTAGGCCTTCTTGCGACGATAAAGCACGAAGCCGCAGACACCGATGATGACGACGGCGCCAACGGCCATGGCGGCCATGTTGTTGCCCTCGGACTTCTCCTCGGTCGCCTCTTCCTCAGCCTCGGGCTCGGCAACGTCCTTATCGGAGAGAGCCTCGTCGGCGTAGGTGATGGACTCGACCAGGCAGTCGTTGTCGGCATCGTAGTCACTCGGGACGAACTCCTCGGAGAAATCGCCCTCCTTGAGGTAGTCGCGCATCTCCTCGAGCATGGCCTTGCACTTGACGTAGGTGTTCTTGGTCGCTGCCTTGCCGGTCTTGTTGGCCAGGGCGGTGCGGGCCTCGGTGTCCTCGGCGGCCTGCATGGCCTCGTCGACGGTTAGGTTCTGCTCGATGAGCTCCTTCTGCAGGGCGTCGAGATAGGCGCGGACGCCGGTGGCGCAGCTGTCGCGGTTCTCATAGGCGAGCGTGTTGATGTCCATGAGGACGTAGTTGATGGAGTTCTTGGGCTCCTCGTTGTTCACGACGTCTTCCTCTTCACAGTGATCGAAGGAGACATCCTGATCGCTGAAGTAGGGGCTGACCTCGGTGAGCAGTGCGGAATAGAGGGGGATAGCGACGGAGAACTCGGCGTTGGAGAGCATCTCCCACTGGATGGTCGCGATTTCGGGGTCCATGCCGTGACGGATCTGGAAGGTGTGGATCTCGGTGTTGCGGTTGGAGCCGATGGCATAGGCGCCGTCGGTGTTGGCGTTGAGGCCGGCGACATTCTCGCCGCGAGCGGCGAAGGAACGAATCATCTCAAAGGTGTTCCAGTCGGACTTGCCGGGCTGGAAGAACAGCGGCTGCATCTCGTGGACCAGGGCGCCGGTCGTCGCACGAGCGTCTTCGCGCTCGTCCTTGACGATCTCATAGTCGGTGCCCTCAGCAAGCGGAGCCATGAAGTAATCGCGGCCCTGGACATAGCGCGACCACTGGTGCATACCGGCCTCGCTAATCTCCTCGCCGTAGGTCTTGGCGACGTCGAACTTGCCGTCGGTGTACTCGGCAAAGCCCTTCTCCTTAGGCATGGACTCGATGCCCTCGGAGTGGAGGCAGTTCTCGGTGTCGTCGAGGTCGACGTCATAGGTGAGGTTGCCGATGTTGGGGTTGAGTGAGGCAATATCGTCGGTGAGCCTCATAGCGATCCACTGGTGGCCGGAAAGCGCTGCAAACAACCAGGTCTCGTTGTTGTCGGCAATGATGATCTGGTCGTTGGAGCAGACGCCCTGCTCGTCAATCAGGCTGCCGAGGAGCTCGACACCCTCGCGGGCCGTGGCGCTCTCGCCCAGAATGACGCTGGCGTAGTTGTACTCGCCGATGCCGGTCTCCTCGGTGACGGGGTCGGCTTCCTCTGCCTTCTCGTTATAGGAGGTGCTCAGCGTGGCAGAGCAGGAAACGCCCTTTTCGTTGATGCCAGCCTCGGAATATGCGTCGTAACGATCTTCCCACTGAGAGGGGTTGTCGCGAACGAAGGTGTAGCGGTAGGTTGCGCCCTTGGACTTGTACTCAAAGCCGGACTCGACCGAGGTGTACTTGCTGCCGTCCTTGTGTGCGGGCTCGATGCCAAAGTGCTTGATGTAGCGCGGGCCGAAGTCCTCGGAGCGTCCGTAGTACGTGTTGCCGTCTGCCGTGAGCTGGCTGCCCATGTAGATCTGGGTGCAAGCGAGCGCCGAAGTCGGCATGGCCATAATGGCCGCTGCTCCAAATGCAAGGCCGCAGCCGAGCTTCTTGAGCGTGTTGACAGGATGAGTAAACCTCATGATCCCTCCCAACTGTTGAAACCCCGCGAAACCGTACGGAGTTTCAGCTAATAAATACATCTACTAGCCTAAAGGAAGTGTAAAGAGTATTCATTCGACAACAGCTTTTACTCGATGAGCGTGAAGAAATATACGATGAGCGGATAATAATACTCATTTTATTGCTTTAGTTAAATAAAGGCACCCTGCATTTACTGTAGCTGAACAAAGCGCCAGACAATGCTCAAAAAGAAAACTCTCCCGCTGTTTAGGATTTGCATAAACAACGGGAGAGTCGATAACTGGATGAATATCATACCAATGTGGATTTACTTCTTTCGGCGGTGGATCACATTGATGGCGTAACCAACGAGCATGGCCAAGACGATGACGATAAAGCCAATCAGGGGATTGTCGTTCATGGGGTCCTCCTATTTTCCGAGCGGTGAAAAATCGTCGACGATGAGGTCGAGACATTGCGGCAGCGCGCGAGCGCCAAAGACGCCGGAGTTGCTGGAGATGATCTCTCCATCGAACTGCATACCCAGCGATGGCGTGCAGGTGATCTTGGCTTCTTTGGTCTGGATGATCTTAAACTGCGGACGGCCGAGCACTTTGCCAGCGGGGTCGAGCGCGGCGGTAATTACCGTGGGGAGCAGCTGCATCGTGCGCACGGGCTCAATAACGACGATGTCGACCATGCCGTCGTCCATGCGGCAGTTGGGGAACAGGTTGATGTCGTTTTGGATGACCGAGGTATTGCCTGCCATGCAGCAGATGCCGTCGAGCTCCTCGACAATGCCGTCGTGCTCAATGGTAAAGTGCGCCACCGTGGGGTTGGGCGTGGCGAGCGCGGAGAGGAAGTAGGCGATCTCGCCAATGTCGTTTTTGGTGGGAGCGGCCTTCATCATGATCTCGGCGTCGAAGCCCGAGCCGGCGATGATGATAAAGCCGTGGCGCTTCTCGTTGCCGTTCTCGTCGAGCCAAAAGAGCTCACCCATGTCCACTTTGACCGTGCGGCCGTCGCGGCAAGCCTTGGCGAGTGCCGCCGCCTCGGGGGCATTGCCGATGTTGTTAAAGAACAGGCAGGCCGTGCCGGAGGGGAAGACAAGCGTGGGGACACCGCACCCGCGCATCTGGTCGAGCACGTTGGAGACGGTGCCGTCGCCGCCCGAAACGACCACGCGATCGAACTCGCGAACGTCCGCTACCGCGTCCTCGGGCTCCATGCCATCGCCGATAAAACGCATCACGACCTCGTCGCCGCCCTGCGCGAGGGCGTGCGTGAACGCGTAGATTTCATCTGAGCTGGGGCCCGATGCCGGGTTGTGGATGATAAGGCAGCGCATACTTACGTTCCCGTTCTGTGACTAACCGAGTATAGTTGTAGAGCAATACCGATATCCTACCCGTGTTTTTCGGGCCTAACCTTATTCGATGGGTTGATATGTACATTTCCACACATCAGGCTCTGGTCGACTTTTGCCAGCGCGCCCGCGAGTTCGACGCGATCGCCGTCGATACCGAGTTTTTGCGCGAGCGCACGTTTCATCCGCGCCTGTGCCTGGTCCAGATTGCCACCCCCGCCGAGAGTGTCGCTGTCGATCCGCTGGTGATCGACGACCTGTCGCCGCTTGCCGAGCTTATGGCCGACGAGGGCGTGGTCAAGGTATTCCATGCTTGCTCACAGGACATGGAAGTTATGCTCCATACCGTGGGCGCACTGCCGCGACCGATTTTTGACACGCAGGTTGCCGCCGCCTTTTTGGGCGAGCGCCAGCAGATTTCGTATGGTGCGCTCGTTCAGACGTTCTGCGGCGTATCACTGCCCAAGACCGAGTCGCTGACCGATTGGTCGCGCCGCCCGCTGAGCGATAAGCAGATCGAGTACGCGATCGATGACGTCAAGTACTTAATCGTCGCCTATACCGAGATGATGAGCCGCCTGCGTGAGCTGGGCCGCGTGGACTGGGTGCTCGACGAGTTGCGTCCTTTGGCCGACGAGTCGCACTACCGCGCCGACCGCCATGAGGCATTCCGCAAGGTCAAACGCATCAACTCGTGTAGCCGCCATCAGCTGGGCATTGCGCGCGAGCTTGCCGCTTGGCGCGAGGACCGCGCCGAGCGTCGCAACATCCCGCGCAAGTGGGTCATGTCCGACGATACGCTGCTGGCCCTGGTTAAGCGCAATCCCGTGCGTGTCGAGGAGTTCCGTAGCATCCGCGGTACCGACCAGCTGGGGGAGCGCGACGTGGATGGCGCGTTGATGGCCATCAAGCGCGGCGCAAGCTGTCCGCACGATCGCCTGCCGCTCATGGTGCGCGGGCATCGCCAGATTTCGCCGGAGCTTGAGAGCGTGACGGATCTCATGTACGCGCTCATCCGCCTGGTTGCCGAGCGCTCGGGCGTGGCGACCTCGGTCATTGCCTCGCGCGATGACCTGGCCGACTACATTGAGCATCCCGAGCAAAGCCCCCTGCGCGAAGGCTGGCGCTTTGAGCTCGTGGGTTCGCGCCTGGACGATCTGCTCTCGGGCAACATGGGGTTGACGGTGAAGGACGGCAAAATCGAGCTCCTGTAGGTATATAGTTACGCGGTTTTACCAAACCGCCTAACAGCTCGACGCTGCAAACGGCCGAGAGCGGCAATCTGACGTTCAATCGTCGCTCGCGTACCAAAGTACGCGTCGCTTCTCTTTCACGTCACCTTGCTCGCTTTCGACCGTTTTCGCTGACGGTGCCAAAACATCGATGCTGATTTGCTTGCCAGCTGAGTGGGTAGAATGCCTCCAACGTGTAATTCGATTCGGAGGAATTCGCATGCCCTATTACTATGGTTACGGCTTTGGCATCGACCCGCTGTACCTGCTGGTTATCCTTGTTTGTACGGTGCTTGGTCTTGCGGCGCAGAGCTATATCAACTCGACGTACAAGACCTGGTCCAAGGTTCGCTCGGACGGCGACACGGGTGCCACGGTCGCTCGCCGCATGCTCGACGCCAACGGTTGCAACGCCGTGGGTATCAAGGGCGTTGCCGGTGAGCTCACCGACCACTACAACCCGCAGGATAACAACCTGTATCTCTCGGACGCTAACCGTTCGGGCGGATCGGTCGCAAGCGTTGCCGTGGCCTGCCACGAGGCGGGTCATGCCGCCCAGCGTCAGAGCGGTTACGCCATGATGAAGGTTCGCACCGCCCTGGTCCCGGTCGTCAACTTTACCCAGAACACCTGGACCATCGTGTTGCTCTTGGGCCTGTTTATGAACATCGCCGGGCTCACGACCCTCGCATTGATCTTCTTCTCGTTTAGTGTGCTGTTCCAACTCGTTACGTTGCCTGTCGAGATCGATGCCAGTCGCCGCGCCGTGGCGTATATCGAGCAGTCGGGCATGAGTTCCAAGCAGGTCAACGGTGCCAAGAAGGTGCTGACGGCAGCCGCGCTCACCTACGTGGCGGCGGCGCTCACCTCGATTATTCAGCTGCTCTACCTGATGGCCCGCTACAACAGAAACTCCAACCGATAACAAATTGGCTTGACAGGCGCCGCGGAGATTCTTGTCCCCGCGGCGCTGTACTATGTGTTGGACTTGAATCTGCGCAGGGTCGAAGCCCTTGTGCTCGATAACGAAAGGAGGCTGCGTGGCAGGCTGGAATCTAACCGGCAATGCCGTTTCCGCCGAGTTCGACGGTTCGGACGATCAGGAGCGCAAGGAGCTCAGCGTGAGCCAGGCAGTGGAGATCGCCGCCGGTGCGCTCGATGCCATTCCGCAGCTGAGCGTTCTGGGCGAGGTCACAGGTTTTCGTGGTCCTAACGCCCGAAGCGGTCACTGCTACTTCCAGATCAAGGACGACTCGGCCGCCGTCGACTGCATTATCTGGAAGGGCGCCTATCTCAAGCGCACCTTCGATCTGCGCGACGGTATGCAGGTGAGCTTTAAGGGCAGCTTCAATCTCTATAAGGCCACGGGTCGCATGAGCTTTGTCGCCCGCTCGTTTTCGCTGGCGGGGGAGGGTCTACTGCGTCAACAAGTGGCGCAACTGGCCGAAAAGCTACGCCGCGAGGGCCTGATGGACGAAGCACGCAAGCGCCGCATCCCGGTGTTCTGCTCGCGCGTGGCGGTCGTCACCTCGCTTTCGGGTGCCGTAATCGACGACGTCAAGCGTACGCTGCGCCGCCGCAATCCGCTCGTTGAGCTCGTCTGCGTGGGCGCCAAGGTTCAAGGCGAGGGCGCGCCGGCCGAGCTCATTGAGGGCTTGCACCGCGCCGCTTCCATTACGCCGGCGCCCGACTGTATTTTGCTGGTGCGTGGCGGCGGCTCCTTTGAGGACCTCATGACCTTTAATGACGAGGAGCTTGCCCGCGCGGTGGCGGCTTGTCCTGTGCCCGTGGTGACCGGCATTGGCCATGAGCCCGATACCTCGATTTGCGACATGGTGAGCGACCGCCGCGCCTCCACGCCCACGGCGGCGGCAGAATCGGTGGCGCCGGCTATGACGGAGTTGGCCGATGTGCTCGAGGCGCGCCATCAGCGTCTGGGTGCCGCGATGGCATCGATGATTGGGCCGGCCCAGGTCGACCTGGAGATGCTCGATCAGCGCGGTCGCCGTGCCTGGGATACCTATACGGCTCGCTTGGCCGATGCGCTCGATGCGGCTGCGTGCCGCCCGTGCCTCAACGACCCCACATTTATGGTCGAGCGTCGCGAATCGGAGCTTGCGCTGACTGCCGATCGCCTGTCGGGCGCCATGGTGCGCTCAGTCGGGACATTCCGCTCCAACTTTGAGCGCCTGCCCGAGCGTCTGGTTGCAAGCACCTCAGGGCTCGATGGCAAGCGTCATGCGCTCACGCTTGCGAGTTCCCGTCTGGAGCATCAGGGACGTACGATGCTTAGCAAACCCGCGTCCGAACTGGGCCGTGCGGCAGCCTCGCTCGATGCCCTGTCGCCGCTCAAGGTGCTTGCCCGCGGCTATTCCATTGCATATAGCGAAGCCGGTGTGGCTACGAGCGCCAAGACCTTTAAGCCAGGCGACGCCATTCGCGTGCGTATGGCAGACGGCATCGTGGCGGCAACGGTCGATACGGTCGAGTAAGCCGTGTTTCATAGCGATAAACCTTTAGGAAAGGAAACAGATATGGCAGAGAAGACCCCGGTCGAGCAGCTTACGTACAAGCAGGCCTCGCAGGAACTGGAGCTCATCATCCGTAGCTTGGAGTCGGGCGATATGGAGCTCGAGGAGTCGCTCGAGAGCTATACCCGCGGCGTCGAGCTCCTCAAGAGCCTGCGCACCCGCCTGTCCGATGCCGAGCAGAAGGTCTCGGTGCTCCTTAAGGACGTCGACGGCAACGACGTGCTCGCCGACGGCGAAGCCGCCAACACCGACGACAACCTTTCGTTCTAACCACCCCGACCAAATATAATTACCTTGGTCTTCGAGAAAGGAACCAACCATGTGTGATTGCATCTTCTGCAAAATTGCCAACCACGAGATCCCCTCGACCGTCGTTTACGAGGACGACCAAGTCATCGCCTTCGACGACCTCAATCCCCAGGCGCCGGTCCACACCCTCGTGATCCCCAAGAAGCACTACAGCGACATCGCCGACAACGTGCCTGCCGAGACCATGGGCGCCATGGCCCACGCCATCCAGGAGGTCGCTAAGGCCAAGGGCCTGGAGGACGGTTTCCGCGTCATCTCCAACAAGGGCGTCAACGCCGGTCAGACCGTCATGCACTTCCACATGCACGTCCTCGGCGGCAAGAACCTGGGCGAGAACCTCATCTGAGGACGCACAGCCCGTCGCCTTGGCTGCCTTTGGAGTAACCTATGCAGCTTTCTCAACTCGAATACCTTCAAGCGGTAGCGAACTACGGCGGCGTGCGCAAAGCGGCTCGCGCCGTTCACGTGAGCCCACAGGCCGTTTCGTCGGCAATCAAAAAGTTGGAATCTGAGTATCAGATTGTTTTGCTCGACCGATCGGCGGGGGAGGCTGTTTTGTCTCCGGCGGGCAGAGAATTTGCGCGTCGTGCACGCGTGATCCTGGCACAAGTCGACGATCTCAAAAAGTACGCTCAATCGGGGAACGGCGGCGTTTCGCCCGACGGCCACTTCCGTCTTTACGCCCCCTGTCTTCACGGGCGGGGGCGTCTTTTTTCCGAAAACTGGTACGACTCGTTTGAAAGCTTGCACCCCCAGATTCACCTTGATGTTTGGCATCAGCCAACGGCCACATGCTTTGAATCACTTGTGCTTGGCATTTCGGATGCGGCCATCTCATTTGAGGAACCAAGGGATAGTGTCCTTTCTTCGAAATACTTGGGTGAAAAGGAGCTCAAGGTTCTTTCGTGTCCAGCGGGTCATCAATCTGTGGGTGCTATGACCGTTCGTGAGTTGCTGGGCGGCAGGCTCGCTGTTCCCATTAATTTGTCACCCTGTCTCAATGCAATCAACCAATGTCCCGAGGCTCAGCTGGTTAATTTCCGCTTCCGCGACGTCGAATACGAAAACAGGGCGCAGACTGAGTTTCTTCAAGCCGGGGGATTGATATTGAGTTTTTCTGGCTCTTCTCTCGCAACAGATGGACTGGAAGTGAGCGAGTGCTCCATTGAAGGCTCGCATGACGTGGCCTTGCCCATCTATTTTTGCTATCGACAAAATGCCTGGACCGATCGACACCAGACGGTATTTCTTCACCTATTGCGTCATCTCGCTTCGTGAGGCCATTTGGCCTCGTGGCGTCAAGTGAATGTTGACGCCTTGTAACACATGACTGACGGCTCTGCCCTCATGCTTTTCCAAGATTCCGATTTAGATTGCTGACTCTTGGAGGGCGGAGTATGAAAAACCGTACGGTTTTGCTTTATATGACGTTCGTTTTTCTGTCGAACTTCAGCACCATTTTGTATTTTCTGACGGTTTACCTTGAATTCGTCGGATTCTCGATGGTGGCGATTTCTAGCATGATGATTGCATATCAAGTGAGCAAGTTCATCCTTGAAGTTCCCACTGGCTATATTGCTGATAGGTTTGGACGAAAGACAAGCGGTCTCGTTGGCGTCGTGGGAATGCTTGGATACTACGCCGCCCTGCTTTTCGTCCGTTCTCCTCTGCTTTTAATCGGCGCGTTTGCTCTCAAGGGTTTTGCCGTTGCATGTGTGAGCGGATCCATAGAAGCAATTTACATTGACAGTGTCTCTCAGGACCAGCTCGTAAGACTTAATGTCGTTGAGCGATTTGTTTTCTATGCCTCTTATGCCATCTCCGCTTGTGTGGGCGGTTTCATTTCGTCTGTCGGTGCATATCTCATTGGTCTTTCGGCAGATATCATCGCAATGGTGTTGACGTTGGTTGTCGTTGTCTGCATTCCTGAGATGCGAAGAGGGGACACTGCAGCGACACCTAAGCGTGGAATTAGCCCGAAGATGATCGGTGCCGCTATTGCGCGTAACGGCATTCTTCGTTCAGCGTTCATCATGGACTGCTCTCAGGCATTTGCTTTTGTCGCCCTGGAAGACTTTTTTTCACTGCTGCTTGCGGGTCGCGGAATGAATGCCGTCGCTTCGGGTGTGACCATTGCGGTCCAGCTCCTTGCCTCGGCCTCCATGGGGCTTATTGTGCCCAATGTGATTGCTCATGTCGACAAGGGCCGTTTTGCGCGTATTTGCGGCATTGTGCGCCTTTCCCTGACTGCCCTGTTTTTGATTCCCCTTACTCCGGCTAATTTGCTGCCCGTGTTCTATGTGCTGCAGACGGTTGCGTACTCGTTGTTTGCCCCAATCAAATACTCAGTTTTTCAAAATGCTGCCGATTCTTCGATGCGCTGTTCACTGATTTCGGTTCAAAGCCAGATGGTGGCGGTGGGCGCTATCCTTTTCTACTTGTTCAATGCTGCGTTGAGCAACATCGTGGGCATTCGAGTCGTATTGCTTATCGCGCTCGGGATTTCTTCTTTGGTTTATATCCCCGCGCTCTTTCGTCTTACAAGCCAAAGGACATGAGTATTTAGGCACCGATAACTTATATATCAACGCAATAAACCCGAGCGCGAGGGCGTTTGGGTTTATTATTGAAGCGTATGTAACCTGGCGGCGCCACACCGCCTGTTAGTAGGGAGACACATGAACGTTCTGGTCGTCAACGCAGGATCTTCGACCCTTAAGTATCAGGTCATCGATACCAAGTCCCACAAGGTGTCCGCAAAGGGCTCCTGCGAACGCGTCTGCTTTACCGGCGGTACCTTCACCCATGCTGCCAACGGTTCCAAGAAGGTGACCGAGAACATCGAGTTCCCCGACCACAAGGTCGCCATCGAGGTCGTCCTGAAGGACCTCGAGGCCAACGGCGTCAAGATCGAGGGCATCGGCCACCGTATCGTTCAGGGCGGTTGGTACTTTGGCGATTCCTCCCTCGTCGACGAGGACGTCCTCGCCAAGATCCGTGAGGTCGCCCCGCTCGCCCCGCTGCACAACAACCCCGAGGCCAACGTTATCGAGTACTGCCTGGAGCAGTATCCCGATCTGCCCAACGTCACGGTCTACGACACCGCTTTCCACTTCAACATGCCCGAGGTCGCCAAGACTTACGCCCTTCCCAAGGATGTTTGCGACAAACTGCACATCCGTAAGTACGGCGCCCACGGCACCAGCTACCGTTACATCTCCAAGAAGGTCGCCGAGATGACCAACGGCGAGGCCCGCAAGGTCGTTGTGTGCCATATCGGCTCCGGCGCTTCCCTGTGCGCCATCGAGGACGGCAAGTGCATGGATACAACCATGGGTCTCACCCCGCTCGACGGCGTCATGATGGGCACTCGCTGCGGCTCCATCGACCCGGCTACCGTGTGCTACCTGCAGCGCGAGGGCGGCTACACCTTCGACGAGGTCGACGAGATGATGAACAAGAAGTCCGGCCTTTTGGCTGTGACTGGTGGCAAGACCAACGACTGCCGCAATGTCGAGGAGCTCGCCGCCGCTGGCGACCCCGAGGCTCAGCTCGCCTTCGATATGTTCGTCTACAAGATTGCCGCCAATGCTGCCGAGATGGCCACTTCCATGTGCGGCATGGACACGCTGGTCTTCACCGCCGGCATCGGTGAGCACGCTCCGGCCGTTCGCGCCGGCGTTGCCGACCGTCTGGCCTTTATGGGCGTCAAGATGGACCATGCCCGTAACGCCCTGCGTGGCGACGGCGCTTGGTGCCTGTCTGCCAAGGATTCCAAGGTCAAGATCTTCGTCATTCCCACGGACGAGGAGTTCATGATCGCTTCCGACGTCGAGCGCATTGTCAACGGCAAGTAATTGCAAGAGGGGAGGGGCTGGACGACCAAGTGCCGTTCGGCCCCTCTTTTGCGCTCGTCGGGCGACATTCTGATAGCTATTTATCAAGATATGATAACTTCTTATTAACATACGGCCACCTTAAGGGGTCTGCGCCGACCGTATCGCACTGCAAAGGAGTCTCATGAACGTACTTGTTGTCAACGCCGGCAGCTCAAGCCTTAAATATCAGCTTTTGGATACTGATACCCGCGAGGTTTTCGCCAAGGGCAACTGCGAGCGTATCGGATCGGACATGGGCATCTTCGGCCACTCCGAGAACGGTGGCGCCAAGCAGACCGAGGAGGTTCCCTTCCCAGATCATCGCTCTGCTATCGCTCGCGTGCTCGAGGAGCTCGAGAAGATCGACTTTACGATTGATGGCATTGGACATCGCATCGTTCAGGGCGGCTGGCACTTCGATGATTCCGCGGTCGTCGACGACGAGGTCATGGCCAAGATTCTCGAGGTGGCACCGCTTGCCCCGCTGCACAACTATGGCGAGGCGGCGGCGATTGAGTATTGTCGCGAGAAGTATCCGGAGCTGCCCAACGTGGCCGTCTTCGACACCTCGTTCCACATGACCATGCCCGAGGTTGCCTACACCTACGCCCTGCCCAAGGACGTGTGCGACAAGTATCACGTGCGCAAGTACGGCGCCCACGGTACGAGCCACCGCTATGAGTGGATGATGGCCAAGGAGATCCTGGGCTCGCGCTGCCACCGCCTGCTTTCGTGCCACCTGGGCAACGGCGCCTCGCTCGCAGCCATCGAGGACGGCGTGTGCCGCGACACCACGATGGGCCTCACGCCGCTTGACGGTCTGATGATGGGAACCCGCTGCGGCTCTATCGACCCGGCTACCGTGTGCTACCTGCAGCGCGAGGGCGGCTACAGCTACCAGGAAGTCGACGACATGATGAACAAGCAGTCTGGTCTGCTTGCCATCTCAGGTATCTCCAACGACGCCCGCGACATCCGTACACGCGCTTCCGAGGGAGATGAGCGCTGCCTGCTCGCCTTCGATATGTTCGCCTATAAGGCTATGCAGCAGGCCGGCTCCATGATCGCTTCTATGGCGGGCGTGGATACCATCACCTTCACTGCCGGCATCGGCGAGAACGACTGGTCGATTCGTAAGGCCTTCTGCGACTGCTTTGAGTGGCTGGGCGTGCGCATCGACAACAACAAGAACCGCGAGGCCGTGGGCAACGGCCCGCAGGTCATCAGTGCCGCCGGTTCCGCCGTCACGGTCATGGTCATCCCCACCGACGAGGAATACATGATCGCCCACGACGTCGAACGCCTGACCAAGAACAACTAACGCACCCGTTTGCATGTAAACGAAAGGCCTCCAGAGCAACAGCTCCGGAGGCCTTTTTACTAGCATACGGAAATTCCAGTCCCAAAGTGATCATCGCCGGCAACGCCCGCACTTTCAGCAACGACACCCATCCGTTCAGATTTTTCAGACCCAGCTCGTAGCCAAGCCGCCGTCCACCCCAGATACCCTGATTACTACGTAGCGGTAGAAGGCCGTACGGGCTAACCCCTGAAAACACTCCGCAGACCAGAAACGCCCCCGTTCGTAGCTCCGAAGGAGCAGAACGGGGGCGTTTCATTGGTCGAGGACGTTTTCAGGGGTTAGCCCGTACGGCCTTCGGGCGAGTACGTCCGCTACTCAGCCATCTGAGCCTGGACGGCGGTGATGGCCACGACGCCCACGATGTCGTCGGCAGAGCAGCCGCGCGAAAGGTCGTTAACCGGCTTGGCGATGCCCTGCAGGATGGGGCCGTAGGCGTCGGCGCCGGCGAAGCGCTGGACCAGCTTGTAGCCGATGTTACCGGCCTCGAGGTCGGGGAACACCAGCACGTTGGCCTTACCGGCGACGGAGGAGCCGGGAGCCTTGAGCTGGGCGACGGTGGGGACGATGGCGGCATCGAGCTGCAGGTCGCCGTCGATGGCGAGCTCGGGAGCCTTCTCGTGGCAGAACTTCACGGCCTCCTGGACCTTCTTGGCGACCTCGCCGCCGGCGGAGCCCATGGTGGAGTAGGAGAGCATGGCCACGTGCGGCTCAACGTTGCCCATGAAGGTGGACCAAGAGTGAGCGGAGGCGATGGCGATCTCGGAGAGCTCGTCGGAGGACGGGTTGATGTTGAGGCCGCAGTCGGCGAAGATCAGCGTGCCGTCGGTGCCGAACTGCGGGGTGTCGGTGCACATCACGAAGAAGGCCGAGACCAGCTTGGTACCCGGGGCGGTCTTGAGGATCTGCAGCGCGGGGCGCAAGGTGTCGGCGGTGGAGTGGCAGGCGCCGGAGACCAGGCCGTCGGCATCGCCCATCTTGACCATCATGGTGCCAAAGTAGGTAGCGTCCATTACCTGGGCGCGAGCCTGCTCGATGGTGACGCCCTTCTTGGCGCGGAGCTCGGCAAACTTCTGCGCGTACTCCTCGTGCTTCTCGGCATTACGCGGGTCGATGACGGTAGCGCCGGGAACGTCGATCTCGTCGGGGTTACCAAGGATGACGATCTTTGCCAGGCCCTCCTCGATGATCTTGGTGGCTGCGACGATGGTGCGCGGATCCTCGCCCTCGGGCAGGACGATCGTCTTAAGGTCGGCCTTGGCGGCAGACTTCATACGGTTTAGGAAATCGCTCATGTTACTCCTTACAAGCGTTTCGCTAAGCTCCAGGCGCCCGGCTGTTCACGAATAAACCCGCTGCTAGCGGGTTTACCTTTCAATTATGTACGCCGCGGTGCTTGAGCTTTCCTTGTGTGGCAAGCTCATTATAGGACGCATTAGCGCTATAATCGCTCTGATAAATATGTCTCGAAGAATGTTCGAGAAAAGCCCAGCTAACGAGCCCGTGGCTTTTGACAAGGAGTATCGATGCAGATTACCTCAGGCCTGCCTGAAGGCTTTAACGCCGGCGCATACGACATGATTGTCGTCGGTGCTGGATATGCCGGTGCCGTTTGCGCCCGTCGTCTCGCCGAGACTATCGGCTATCGCGTTGCCGTTCTGGAACGCCGTAGCCACATTGCGGGTAACGCCTACGACTGCGCTGATGAGGCCGGAATCCTGGTCCACGAGTATGGTCCGCACATCTACCATACCTTTAATGAGCGCGTCCACAATTTCCTGTCGCGCTTTACCAAGTGGACGGACTACCAGCACAAGGTGCTCGCCAATATCAACGGCACCCTTATGCCCGTGCCCTTTAACCATGCGAGCCTTAAGCTCGCCTTTGGCGATGAGCGTGGCGAGGAGCTGTATCAGAAGCTCGTGGAGACCTTTGGCAAGGACGTCAAGGTGCCCATCATGGAGCTGCGCAAGAAGAACGACCCGGATCTTGCCGAGGTCGCCGATTACGTCTACGAGAACGTCTTTTTGCATTACACCATGAAGCAGTGGGGCCAGACGCCCGATCAGATCGATCCCTCGATCACCGGCCGCGTTCCCGTTTTTGTGGGCGACGATGACCGCTACTTCCCGCAGGCTCCCTTCCAGGGTATGCCGCAGGACGGCTATACCGCGCTGTTCGAGCACATGCTCGACCACGATCTGATTGATGTGTTCTGCGACGTGGACGCCCGCGACCTCTTCGAGATCGACGAAACCACCGTCAAGATCGACGGTAAGGTCTATGGCGGCGAGATCGTCTACACCGGTCCGCTCGACGAGCTGTTCAACCTCGACCTGGGCGCTCTGCCGTACCGTACGCTCGACATGAAGTTCGAGACGCTCGATATGGACCAGTTCCAGCCCGTGGGCACCGTCAACTACACCACGAGCGAGGATTACACGCGTATCACCGAGTTCAAGAACATGACTGGCCAGGTCCTGCCCGGCAAGACCACCATCATGAAGGAGTATTCCAAGGCCTATACGCCCGGCTCGGGCGAGACGCCCTATTACGCCATTCTGGAGCCCGAGAACCGTGAGCTCTATGAGCGCTATCTTGAGCGCGTCCAGAACCTGACGAACTTCCACCCGGTGGGTCGCCTGGCCGAGTATCGTTACTACGATATGGATGCCGTGACCAACTCCGCCCTCGATCTTTCGGATGAGATTATCGCCTGCCATGCATAAAGTCATATCATTCGGTATTCCCTCGTATAACGCCGCCAAGGACATGGACCATTGCATCACCTCCATTCTGGAGGGGAGCAATTACGCCACCGATATCGAGATCATCATCGTCGATGACGGTTCCAAGGACGAGACGACAGCTAAGGCCGACGAGTGGGAGACACGTTATCCCGGCATCATTCGCGCGGTGCATCAGGAGAACGGTGGCCACGGCATTGCCGTCCTTTCGGGCTTGCGCGAGGCACAGGGCACCTACTACAAGGTCGTCGACTCGGACGACTGGCTCGATGGCGCAGCTCTGTCGACCATGCTTTCGATCCTGCGCGGTTTTGAGGAGCGCGACCAGCGCGTCGATCTCTTTATCTCGAACTATGTGTACGAGAAGGTTTACGAGGGTACGCATACCGCTATTGGCTACAAGTTTGCCCTGCCGCGAAAAAAGATCTTTACCTGGGACCAGATTGGCCATTTCCGTCTGGACCAGAATCTGCTCATGCACAGCCTGTGCTATCGCACGGATGTGCTGCGCGCGTCCAATCTGCCTATGCCGCCGCACACGTTCTATGTAGACAACATCTACGCCTATGTGCCGCTGCCGCGCTGCAAGACCATGTACTATGCCGACATCGACCTCTACCGCTACTTTATCGGCCGTGAGGGCCAAAGCGTCAACGAGGCCACGATGGTCAAGCGTCTGGACCAGCAGTTTCGCGTGACGCGCATCATGATGGAGTCGTTCCACCTGTACAGCGATGTCGAGTCGTCGCGTCTGCGCTCGTACATGATGGGCTATTTCACCATGATGATGGCAATCTGCTCGGTGCTTACTAAGCTTTCCGACGAGGATTGTGCCGACGAGCGCCTGAAGACGTTGTGGAGTGATCTGAAAGCCTATGACGAGCGTATGTATCGTCGTGCACGCTACGGTGTGGTCGGCTTCTTCACCAACCTGCGCGGTCGTGCCGGTGACAAAACCACACTCGGCCTATACCGCCTTGCCTCAAAGATCTTCAAATTCAACTAGCTGCTGAATAATCGCTGCTGATAGGTTGACTGGGCCCCTTGGCCTTTAGTTTGATACTGCAAACAGTCCTGCTCGTACGGAACTTGTATCAAACTAAAGGCCAAGGGGCCTCTGCCATAAGAATCGATTGCCAGGCTGCCAGAATTTGAAGATCCTAGACGCGCGGTACACAGGGGCCTGGGCTGAAAAGAATTAGGTTGGAAGTCGGTCGGAGACGGGCGGGCATTACGTTTGTCGCGAGTTCCGCATGCAAAGAAGGCCACTTAATGTGGCCTTCGTCTTGCATAGGACTGTAGAGCAGCAAACGTAATGCCCGCCCGCCTCCGACCGACGGTCGAGTGAGATTACTTCGCGGCGCCGGGGATGCCGTGGGAGGTTTTGGCGCTTTTGGCTCCGTTTACGATGGCGGTCTGTAGGGCCCTTACGGCGAGCATGCCCAGCAGGTCTAGGGGAACGGCGGCGCTAGCCTGGGCGCCCAACTTGCCGCTGGCGAGGGTGTAGATGGTGTCGCCGTCGTTGGTGGTGTGCGTGGGGCGGATGGCGTGCGCATAGGCGTCTGCGGCCATTTGGGACACCTTGGTGGCCTGGTCCTTAGTGAGCTCCACATTGGTGACGATGCAGCTGATGGTGGTGTTGGTGCGCTCGAGCGGCATCTGCATAGATCCGGCGGCGGCAAAGGCGGCGAGCTCCATGTCGACGATCTGGTCGCTATCGGTCGCGGCGCGCATGCCCGCCACCCACTCGCCGGTGAAGGGGTCGACGACGTTGCCGCAGGCGTTGACCGAGACCACGGCGCCCACCTTGACGGGGCCGAGTGCCACGGCAGCAGCTCCGAGGCCGGCCTTCATGCAGGTGGCAGGTCCCATGAGCTTGCCTACGGTGGCGCCGGTACCGGCGCCCACGTTGCCTTGCTCGAGCGTGGCAGGGGTGTGGTCGAGCGCCTCGCGCACGGCGGCGATACCGGCCTCAATGTCGGGGCGCACGGTGGGGTCGCCAAAGGCGAGGTCGAAGATGCAGCTGGAGCACACGATAGGCACCTGCGTGGGACCGACGGGCAAGCCGATGCCGCGGCTCTCAAGCTCGCGGGCGACGCCGCTTGCGGCTTCGAGGCCAAAGGCCGATCCGCCCGAAAGGCAGACGGCGTGGACCTTATCGACGGTGTTTTCGGGGCGCAGCAGGTCGGTCTCGCGCGAAGCGGGAGCGCCACCGCGTACGTCAACACCGCCGGTGGCACCCTCGGGCGCCACGATTACGGTACAGCCGGTGCCAGCCTCCTCGTCCGTATAGTTGCCAAAGCAAAAGCCATCGACATTGCAAACATCGATGGCTTCGAGCAGCGTGTCCATATTTTCTCCTATCGGTTTTCCGCCGGGCCTTATGCCCGGTCGGGATCCGTACGGTACGGCAAAATTGTAGACGCTGGGGGATACCCAGCGCCAGATGCAATTACGAGAGTTTTTGAATCGCGCGTGCGACGCGAGCGATGGGCAAGCCCACCACGTTGTAGAAGTCACCCGAAATGTCGTGCACGAGCATGCGGCCGCCTGTGCCCTGGATGCCGTAGGCTCCGGCCTTGTCCATGGGCTCGCCGGAGGCGACATAGCGCTCGATCTGCTCCTGGGTAAGCTCATAGAACGTCACGTCGGTCACATCGACAAACGACAGACTCTCGGCAGCATGCGGAGCTGTAGCGTCGCCGGCTTTAACGATGCAGACGCCGGTTGCCACCTGGTGCGTGCGGCCCGAAAGCTCGCGGAGCATGGCGCGCGCCTCGTCCCCGTTTGCCGGCTTACCCAAAATCTTGTCATCGAAGGTGACGATGGTATCGGCTGCGACGGTCAGTTCGTTGGGCTCGGCATGCTCGGCCGCGACGGCAGCGGCTTTGGCACGCGCCAAGCGCTCGACGAGCGTAAGCGGAGCTTCGCCATCAAAAGGCGTTTCATCGATATCTGCGGGAATCACGCGAATGTTATAGCCCGCCTCGCGCATCAGCTCAATGCGGCGCGGCGATTGCGAAGCCAAGATCATAGCTGGATGCCCTCAGCGACTTTCTCGACGGCCTTGTCACCGGCGAGCGTGCGCAGCAGCTCCAAGGCAAAGGGGAGTGACTGTGCCATGCCGCTGGCAGTGATGATATTGCCGTCTTGCGTGACCTTCTCGCCGGTATAAGCTCCCTCGGGGAAGCTTTTCTCAAAGCCAGGGAAGCACGTGGCATGGCGCCCCTCGAGCAGGTCGAGCTCGCCCAGGATAAACGGGGCGGCGCAGATGGCGGCAACGTACTTGGTCGCGGCGAAATCGCAGACTACGTCGCAGACGCGCTGGTCGGCGCGCAGGTTGGTGGCACCGGGCAGGCCGCCGGGCAGCACAACGCAGTCGTACTCGTCAAAGTTGATTTCGTCAAAGAGCGCATCGCAGGTCACGGGAATCTGCAGCGAGCTCACGACCTCGCGCGTGGGCATGATCGAGACGAGCGTGGCGCGCACGCCGCCGCGACGCATGACGTCGACCATGGTCAGGCATTCAATCGTTTCAAAGCCATCGGCGGCGAGAACGGCAACGCTGGGCATGAGGGTTCCTTTCGTAAGGCGGCATACAATTAGCCGTCTTATACCCCGAAGACATGCGCTTGCCACGCTCGATTTCCCAATGTTTAAAAAGGGACGGGGATTAAATAATCATTCGGTACAAATTGATTATTTAATCCCCGTCCCAGAAAAATCATCGGGCGTGGTCTCGGGCAAACTGTCTAGTTGCGCTTGAGGTGGACGACGGTTTCGCAGTGGAAGGTTTGCGGGAACAGGTCGACCGGTGTGATCTTGACGGAGGAGAAGGTGCCTTCCTCGACAAAGCGCTTAAGGTCGCGTGCCAGGGTGGCAGGGTCGCAGCTCACATAGGCGACATCGCGCGCACTCGTGCTGGCGATGAGGTCGATGGCCTCGGGCGCCAGACCTGCACGCGGCGGGTCGACCACCAGGACATCGGCATCCTGGTCGGGGAACTCGCGCACGGCATCGCCGCCGATGACGTCGACGTTGTCGAGCTTGTTGATCTCGAGGTTACGGCGCAGGTCGCGCACGGCCGGACCGTAGGCCTCGACGGCGGCAACAAAGTCGCAGCGGCGGGCGAGCGGCAGGGTAAAGGTGCCGGCGCCGCAGTACA
>URDE01000005.1:0-43173 GCA_900546525.1 uncultured Collinsella sp. | reverse complement strand
ATGCAGTATGAGCTGAGCTTCCACAACCGTCGTGCCTGCTCGGACAGCTTCCATATGTTCCAGGTCGTGCATGACCTGATGCGCAACCCCCTCAACGGTCTGTACTATCACGCTTACGACGCGAGCCGCAAACAGTTCTGGTGCGACCCGGTCACCGGCCTTTCGGCTAACTTCTGGCTGCGCGCCGAGGGCTGGTTTGCCATGGCACTCATCGATACCTGGGAGCTCATGCCGCCTTCGATGTCAGCCGAGAAGGACGAGATTCGCAAGATGTTCCACGACCTGATCGACGCCATGCTGCCGTATCAGGACGAGAAGACCGGCATGTGGCATCAGGTCATCAACTTGCCCAATATCGCCCCCAACTACCTGGAGGAGTCTGGTAGCGCGATTTTTGCCAATGCCATCATGAAGGGCGTGCGTCTGGGCGTGCTGGGCGAGCGTTACTACCAGTACGGCCGTCGCGCCTTCGATGGCATCTGCGAGACCTGCCTGTCTGAGCATGATGGCCAGCTGGCGCTCGACAACATCTGCCTGGTCGCGGGCTTGGGCAACACCGCGCACCGCGAGGGCACGTTTGATTACTACATGAGCGAGCCCGTGGTCAAAAATGATGCAAAGGGTGTGGCGCCGCTGGTGCTTGCCTATATCGAGACCATGCATCACGACAAGCTGGCCGGTAAGCGCGATCCGCTCGCCCCCTCGGGCGTGTGCTCCATCGAGGACCCGTTTGGCGGATACACCCCGGGCATCAACGCTCATAAGGGATGTGAATAACGTGGGGGCTATTACTCCGGGTGTACGTTTGCACGACCTTCCGCAGGGGACCGTCGAGGAACGCATTCGCATGGCGGGAGAGCTGGGCTTTTCGTGCATTCAGCTGCCGAGCAAGGTGCTCTACGCATCGATGGGGATCGATCGAGGCGGTCTGACCCGCGAGCTTGCCGACCATTTGCATGCGGTGCTCGACGAGGCGGGCGTTTCGGTCGCCGTGCTCGGCTGCTATAAGAATTTGGCGACGCCCGATCGCCAACAGCTCATGGATAACTTTGCCGAGTACGAGGCATGCCTGAACTTTGCCCAGATGCTCGGCGGCTGCCCGGTGGGTACCGAGACCGGTCGCCCCAATGCGCAGAACCGCGTTGCTGACGACCGCATGACCGATGAGGCGCTTGAGGCTTTTATGGACGGACTCGCACGCGTCTGCGAGCGCGCCGAGGCCGTGGGCGGGCAAATACTGATCGAGCCTGGCTGGAACGAGACGGTCAACACGCCGGATCGCTGCCGCGAGGTGCTGGAGCGCGTCTCGAGCCCGTCGCTCGGCGTGATCTATGACCCGGTATCGCTGCTGCACCCCAGCGTCGTTGACGAAGCGCAGGAAATCACAGCGCGCATGCTCTACTTATGCGGCAGTAAGATCCGCGTGCTGCACGCCAAGGATTATGAGGTCGTCGACAACGAGGACGAAGCCGGTTGGTGCGACGGTACGGGTTCGCGCCTGGTGTGCCATGGCGTGGGCGAGACGGGACGATACGACTTTGAGCCCGTGGTGGCCTGGGCGGCTGCCGCCTGCCCTGGGATTCCCTGCGTGGTCGAGAACAGTGTGCCGGCGACGGCGGCTGACTGCCTGGCGACACTCGAGCACATGTCCGCTCGCTGCGGGGCTTCGCATCGCGAGTTATAGCATTGGCTTTTGCTGTGTCGGCAGATTGAGATTACCTGTATGGGGGCGGCGGTGAAGGGTCTTTATCGTCGCCCCCATTGGATTGCATTAAAAAGGGGAGTTGCGTGGCTATCCACATTGTCGAAGAGGCGAATCGTTGCCTAGGTTGTAAAAGGGCGTTCTGTCAGATTAAGGGCTGCCCGGTTCAGACGCCTATTCCGCAGGTCATCGACCTGTTCAAACAGCGTCGTCTAGAAGAGGCGGGCGAGCTGCTGTTCCAGAACAATCCCATGAGCGCGGTCTGCTCCGTGGTGTGCAACCATTCAGGCCAGTGCGAGGGTGCTTGCATCCAGGGCCGCAAGGGCACACCCGTGCATTTCTCGAGCATCGAGAACTATATCTCGACAGCGTATTTGGACCGTAAGGAGTGGACGCCCGCGCCGTCGTGTGGCAAACAGGTTGCCGTGGTCGGTTCCGGTCCCGCCGGTATTACCGTGGCCATTAAGATGGCCCAGCTGGGCTGTGCCGTCACGGTATTTGAACAGCGCCCCGAGATCGGCGGTGTGCTGGAATACGGTATCCCCGAGTTCCGCCTGCCCCGTGCGCTCGTGCAAAAGTACCGTCACGTGATGTGCTCGCTTGGCGTGCGCGTGCGCCCCTCGACCACCATCGGTGGCGCGCTGCATATCGACGACCTGCTGCGCGATGGCTACGATGCGGTCTTTGTCGGTACCGGTACCTGGCGAGCTCGCAAGTTGGGTATTCCCGGCGAGTCGCGCGGCAACGTGCTGTTTGGTATCGATTACCTGGTCGATCCCTCGAGCGTGGCGATCGGGCAGAACGTGGCGGTCATCGGTGCCGGCAATGTGGCCATGGACGTTGCCCGCACGGCCCTGCGCTCGGGCGCTCGCAAGGTCACCGTGTATGCCCGATCGCGCCATATCTCTGCCATCGATGACGAGGTAGAGCTGACCGAGCTCGATGGTGCCGAGATTGTGTGCGGCAAGGCGATCTATGCCATCGACGATAACGGTCCGGTCTTCGAGACGGCTATCTTCGACGAGGACAACAATGTGGTGGGCTACGAGGAAGAGCTTGACCATGTGTCTGCCGACACAGTTGTGATTGCGGCTTCGCAGGTGCCCAAGGACAAGCTCGTGCTTACGACGGGTGGTCTGGAGACTGACCATCGCGGCCTGCTGTCGGTCGATGAGCACGGCATGACCACAGTGCCTGGCGTCTTTGCCGCCGGCGACGTGGTTAACGGCCCGCTCACCGTGGTTCATGCCGTGGCAGGTGCTAAGCTCGCCGTCGAAGGCATGGTCGCCTACCTAGGCCTCTAACTCCATCCCACCCATCAGTTGCGGTGAAATACGGACTGTTTTGGCTGTCAAAAGCCTCATCTACTCCGTATTCCACCGCAACTTTTTTGTGAGGGTCGGGATTAAAGGCGGGGGAGTGCGAGCGAGTGCGAATGCGGCGGATACTGATACGATAGGTACGTTAGCAACTGCCGCCCAGCGGCTCAAACGAAAGGAACCCTGTATGGAGTCCTCCGCCTATCCGATGCTCTTTAGCCCGATCAAGGTCGGTACGACCGAGGTCAAGAACCGCGTCTTTATGCCGCCGGTATCTACCAACCTGGCCGATCATGGCTATGTGACCGACGATTTGGTCGATCATTATCGTGCCCGTGCCAAGGGTGGCGTGGGCCTGATCATCACCGAGGTCGTGACGGTCGAGCCCACCTATACCTATCTGCCGGGTGACATGTGCTGCTACGATGACACGTTTATCCCCGGCTGGGAAAAGCTCGCCGCGGCCGTCCACGAGTACGGTTGCAAAATCATGCCGCAGCTCTTCCACCCCGCCTACATGGCCTTTAACATTCCGGGCACGCCGCGCCTGATCGCTCCGTCCTTTGTGGGCCCGTCTTATGCCCGCGAGGCGCCGCGCCCCATCACGGTCGATGAGATTCACGAGCTCACGCATCAGTTTGGCGACGCCGCCGTTCGCATGCAGAAGGCCGGCGTCGATGGCGTCGAAGTCCATGCGGCGCACGCCCACGGTATGCTCGGCGGCTTTTTGACTCCGCTCTACAACAAGCGCACCGACGAGTACGGCGGCTCGCTCGACGCCCGCATGCGCTTCCTGCTCGAGGTCATCGCCGAGATTCGCGAGCGCTGCGGCAAGGACTTTATCATTGACGTCCGCATCTCGGGCGATGAGTACACCGATGGCGGCCTGACCCTCAACGACATGATCTACGTCTCGCGTCGCCTGGAGAAGGCCGGCGTCGACATGATTCATGTGTCGGGCGGTACCACCATCAAGCGCGGCTCCGCAATTCCCGCCGCCGGCACGCAGCAGGCCTCGCATGCCGCCTGCTCGCGCGAGATCAAAAAGCACGTCAACATTCCCGTCGCCACCGTCGGCCGCATCAACGAGGCCTGGATCGCCGAAGAGCTGATCGAGGACGGCGCTGCCGACATCTGCATGATGGGCCGCGCCAATCTGTGCGATGCCGAGTTCTGCAACAAGGCCGCTGCCGGCAACGCCGATGACATCCGTCCCTGCATCGGCTGTCTGCGCTGCCTGAACGGCATCATGTTTGGCAAGCGCATCTCCTGCACCGTCAACCCGGACGTGGAGCGCGACGAGGCTGGCTACGAGCCCGCCGCCGAGGCCAAGAACGTGCTGGTTGTGGGCGCTGGTCCTGCGGGCATGGAGGCAGCCTACATTGCTGCCAAGCGCGGCCACAACGTAGTGCTCGTGGATAAGCAGGACGAGCCGGGTGGCGAGATGCGCATCGCGGCCGTTCCGCCGGCAAAGCAGGAACTCACCCGCGTGATCAAGTATCAGTACCGTCGCCTGGCCGAGGTCGGCGTGAAGTGCGTATTTGGCACCGAGCTTACTGCCGAGGACATTCAGCGTGACTACGCCGGCTACGAGGTCGTCCTGGCCTATGGCGCCGAGCCCATCGCCCCGGCCTTCATGCAGGGATTTAAGCAGGTCATGACGGCTGACGACCTGTTGGGCGGCAAGGCTTTCCCGGGCAAGAAGATTGTCATCGTGGGCGGCGGCACCGTCGGTTGTGAGACGGCCGACTACCTGGCCCCGTTGGTCAACGATCTGTCGCCGGCCAATCGCGACGTCACCGTCATCGAGATGACCAAGACGCTCGCCGCCAACGAGGGCGGCGCCGGTCGCGCGGTGCTCATCACGCGCATGCTCTCCAAGGGCGTCCACGTGCTGACCGAGGCCAAGGTGACCGAGATTACCGAGGACACTATCAGCTACGAGAAGGACGGCGAGGTCCACACCATCGCCGGTGCCGATACGCTGGTGCTGGCGATGGGCTACCGTCCCAATACCAAGTTGGCCGACGACCTTGCCGCTGCCGGCGTTGCCACCCACGTGCTGGGCGATGCCAACAAGTGTGGCAACATCCGCGATGCCATCGGCGATGGCTATAAGGTTGCCTGCGAGCTCTAGTTAATCCCTTGGTGCATGGGGCCTGTCCCCGCGGCGTCAGTCGGTAGATAGTAAAAAGCGGCGGTCGTCCCGTACGTGGGACGACCGCCGCTTGCGTTAGCTGCAATGAGTTGTGCGATTAGAGGCCTAGGATCTCCTTGACCTTGGCGATGATGGCCTCGTCGGTTGCGTTGGCAAAGAAGTACTCCTGGAAGTGCTCGCCGGCAAGTGCGCCCTTCACCAGGTCCTGGTCGAGCTCGTCCAGGATGTCGACGAGCGGACGCATGGTCACAGCGCGGACGCCGTCGAGGATCTTCTTGTTGCGCTGCTCGGGCTCAACACGCTCGGCAGGATAGCCGTTGCCCGAACCAAAGCCAAAGAGCTTCTCGAAGGTGTACTCGAGATTGAGCTCCTGGCCCCAGCCGTTCTTGAGGGCGAAGGGCATGGCGACGGCGTTGCCATCGTTGACCTGGGCAAAGGTGTAGGCGTCGAGCGGGTCGGTAACGTGGCCGCACAGCACGCCGGGGAAGGAGTTGCAGGCGAGCATGGCGCCCTCGCCGGTGCCGCAGCCGGTCACGACGTAGTCGGCAGCGCCGGAGTTGAGCAGCACGGCGGCCAGGATGCCGTTCTGCACATAGGTGAGGGGCTTGGAGTCGGCGTCGGCATACATGCCATAGTTAAAGACGGTGTGGCCCATGGGCTCGACAACCTTCTTAAGGGCAGCCTCGATCATAGGGTTCTTGGAGTTCTGAGAGTTCTCATTGATCAGAGCGATTTTCATTGCGAATTACCTTCCTATTTCTAACTTGCGGTGGAATAGTTCCTATTTATCCTGATAGATGGCCTATACAGGAACTATTTCACCGCAACTATTACATTGGCCTTAATGTGGGCGTGCGGTGAGCGAGCGGGCTTGAGGCAGAGCAGGTTGCCTTGAAAGAGGAGGGAAGCGTACTTGGGTACGCGACCGACGATTGAAAGGCAAGATGCCCGTCTCAAGCCCGCGCAGCGCCTAAGCAGGTTGCTTGCCGATGTAAGCCAGAATGCCGCCGTCGACGTAGAGGATGTGGCCGTTGACGAAGTTCGATGCATCGGAAGCCAAGAACACGGCGGGGCCCTTCAGGTCCTCGGGCGTGCCCCAACGGGCGGCCGGCGTCTTGGCAATGATGAACTGGTCAAACGGGTGACGGCTGCCGTCGGGCTGCGTCTCGCGCAGCGGCGCGGTCTGCGGCGTGGCGATGTAGCCGGGCCCAATGCCGTTGCACTGGATGTTGGCCTCGCCAAACTCGGAGCAGATGTTCTTGGTGAGCATCTTCAGGCCGCCCTTGGCCGCGGCATAGCCGGCGATGGTCTCGCGGCCCAGCTCACTCATCATCGAGCAGATGTTGATGATCTTGCCGTGGCCCTTGGCGATCATGCCGGGCAGGCAGGCCTTGGACACGATAAACGGTGCGTTGAGGTCAATATCGACGACGAGGCGGAAGTCCTCGGCGCTCATGTCGAGCATCGGGGTACGCTGGATGACGCCGGCGTTGTTGACCAGGATGTCGGGTGTGGTGCCAAAGTCGGCCTCGATCTTGGCGATGAGCTCGGCAACGACGGCCTCGTCGGTGACGTCGGCAACATAGCCGTGAGCGTCAAAACCCAGCTCACGGTAGTGCTTCTCGGCCTCGGCTACTTTGTCGGCGTGACGGGCGTTAAAGGCGATTTTGGCGCCGGCCTCTCCGAGCGCCTCGGCAATGGCCATGCCAATGCCGTAGGTGGCGCCGGTCACGAGCGCGACCTTGCCATCCAGGCGGAAGCTGTCCATAAGATCAGACATAGCGATCCTTTCAAAAGAAACGTTCATCTATAAAAGTCATGCTTCTCATACAAGGTCAGTATAGGTGAAGCGGCGTAATAGCCACCCCTTATTTCCTAAAATCAGGTGAACGTTCACTTTTAAAAGGCGAACGGCAGTCTTGTCCTTGCCGCACGGACGTTTATTCGCCCTGTTCCTGCGTGCCCTCTGCGATCATGTTGCGGTTGTACACCAGATGCAAATACATCGCATCGTGCGCTGCGGTGGGATTGCGCGCGGCGATGGCGTCGGCCACGCCACGTTGGGTGCGGATGGTCTCCTCAACCAGCTTTTTGTCGGTCACGTCGATAAAGAGGGGGACGGATGCCTTGAGCACGCCCATCAGGCGGGGAACGACGAGGTTTCCGGAGCTTTCGGCAATGGCATTGTGGAACGCGGTGTCGGCGGCGGAGTAATCCTCACCGGCCTCGGCCAGGCGCTCGGATTCGTCGCAGAGATCTTTGATACAGACGACCTGGTCGTTGGTTGCGTGCTCGGCCGCCATGCGTGCCATCTGCGGCTCGATCATAAAGCGCACCTCGAGTAGGTCGCGCGCCAGACGCTGCTTGTCGTTGATAAAGGTAAAGCCCAGCGGGTCGTCGGCAACGCCGGGGTTTGACGCCACATAGGTGCCCGAACCTTGCTTAATGCGCACGATATTGCGCGACTGCAGCAACTTCATGGCCTCGCGCACAGTGCTCCTGCCGGCGCCCAAGCGCTCGACCAGCACGGTTTCCTTGGGCAGGCGATCGCCTTGCTCAAGGTGTTCATCCAGAATCAATTGAATGATTTTCTCCGATAATTGCTCGGGGAGTCCCGATTCGGCGCGGGCCATAGCTATACCTTTCATTACAAAATTCATCTGAGCTATTTTAGCGCACCACGGATGCGATATTGGCCGCTGGATTAGAGTCGGGCGGCTTAGATATACCGTTCGCAGCGCAAATACGACCGTTTACCAAATACATCAGATGTATTTCGAATAAATTTCAAAATGAAACATCAGACCTTTCCAAAACACGCTATAGTCATCAGACGAATTCAAAAGGTCTGATGAATTGGAGGAAAGATGTCAGACCCAACGTTTATGGCTGATCCCACCAGGCTGGTCATCGCCGCCATCGTGGGCATCGCGCTGCTGCTTGCGCTCATCATCAAGTTCAAGCTGCATCCCGTGCTGTCGATGATGGTCTCGGCGCTCGCGACTGGCATCGGCGCCGGTATGCCGCTCGACCTGGTGGCGGACACTGTCACCAAGGGCGTGGGCACCACGCTGCAAAACATCGCCCTGCTCATTGGCCTGGGTTCGATGTTTGGCCAGATTCTTGAGGAGAGCGGCGGCGTCAAGAAGATTGCCCAGACCTTCATCGATACCTTTGGGCAGGGTCACTCCAGCTGGGCACTGGGCATTACCGGTCTGGTCATCGGCACTACGGTGTTCTTTGAGGCGGGCGTAGTCGTTTTGATTCCGCTTGCGTTTAGCGTGGCATCCCAGACCAAAAAGTCGACGCTCTACTACGGCATCGCGCTGCTCGCGGGACTTGCCGCTGGCTATGCGTTTGTGCCACCATCGGCCGGTTCGGTTCTGGTCGCCGGCACGCTCGGTGTCGACCTGGGCACCATGATTCTTGTCGGTATCCCCACCGCCTTCATCGCCATGGCAATCGCTGGCGTCATCTGGGGCCGCAACGTCGGCGGTCGCATCTTTACCGATGTTCCGGAGCACTTTACCTCTGCCGAGGGCGCGAGCGACGAAAAGGAGCTTCCCTCCTTTGGTATGGTGCTTGCCATCGTGCTCACGCCGCTTTGTCTGATTTTGCTGGGCACGCTGTCTTCTTATATCCCCATGCCCGCCGAGCTCGCCTCGATTCTCGCCTTCCTGGGCAAGCCGTTCGTCGCTTTGACGCTTGCCACGCTCGTCGCGATGTATCTGCTGGGCGCGCGCCGCGGCTACTCCGGCGCCGAGCTCAAGGCCCTGCTCGACCGCTCTCTTAAGCCCGTCGGCATGATCTTGCTGGTTATCGCCTGTGGCGGCGTCATTCGCTGGATGCTGCAGGACTGCGGCTTGGGCCAGGTTATCGGCCCTATGCTCGAGGCCTCACCGCTGCCTTTGGTGGTCGTTGCCTTTTTGATTGCCGTCATGGTGCGTGCCTCTGTCGGCAGCTCCATCGTCGCTATGACCATGGCATCGGGCATTATGGCCGCCATGCCTGCGGTCGCTGGTGCTTCGGTGCTCATGCGTGCCGCTATCTGTCTTGCCATCTGCGGCGGTGCCACGGCCCTCTCGCACGTCAACGATGCCGGTTTTTGGATGTGCTCCTCGTTCCTGGAGATTGACGAGAAGACCACCCTCAAGTCCTGGACCGTTATGGAGACGCTCATCGGCCTTTCGGGTCTTGCCTGCGCCCTGGTGATTTCGTTCTTCGCCTAGTTCGCGTAGCTAAACATCTTTCGCCGAGTGCATCGCTCGGTACCCATTTACACCTGTTCCATTAACCAACGATTGGTACAACCGTTTAAACCAAAAGAGGAGAACATCATGGACGAGAAGACCAAGGCACAGATTCAGCAGGAGGCAGCCGACCTGGTTGCCAAGCTGCAGCCGCGTTCCGGCAAGTTTCGCACCATCAGCCCCGAGATGGACCCGCTGCGCCTGGGCTCTGGCTGGTCTATCGAGGATCTGGACAAGCCGCAGGTCATTATCGAGTCGACCTTTGGCGATTCGCACCCGGGTTCTGCCGGCCTGTTCGAGCTGGTCGAGGAGGTCCGTGCCGGCGTTGCCGAGGCTGGCGGTCACGGTGCCCGTTACTTCTGCACCGATATCTGCGACGCGAGGCCCAGGGCCACGACGGCATTAACTACTCGCTGCCCAGTCGCGACATGATCGCCAACATGATCGAGATCCATGCCAAGACCACCCCGTTCGACGCCGGCGTCTTTGTCGCCAGCTGCGATAAGGGCCTGCCTGCGAACCTCATGGCCATGGGTCGCATCAACATCCCCTCCATCGTCGTCACCGGCGGTGTCATGGATGCCGGTCCCGACCTGCTGACCCTGGAGCAGCTCGGCGCGATTTCTGCCCGCTACGAGCGCGGCGAGATCTCCCGCGAGGAGCTTGAGTTTGCCAAACACAACGCATGCCCCAGCTGCGGCGCCTGCTCGTTTATGGGCACCGCGTCGACCATGCAGGTTACCGCCGAGGCCCTGGGCCTTATGCTCCCCGGCACGGCCCTGCTGCCCGCCACCAGCTCCGACCTGCGTGAGTTTGCGCGCGAGGCCGGCCGTCAGTCCGTGTGGCTCTCCGAGCACAACCTGTGCCCGCGCGACATCGTGACCAAGGAGTCCTTCGAGAACCTCATTATGGTCCACGGTGCCATTTCGGGCTCCACCAACTCGCTGCTGCATATCCCCGCGATTGCCCGCGAGTTTGGCATCGAGATGTCCGCCGACGACTTCGATCGCCTGCACCGTGGCGCCCACTACCTGCTCAACGTCCGTCCCGCAGGCGAGTGGCCGGCGCAGTTCTTCTACTATGCAGGTGGCGTGCCGCGCATCATGGAGGAGATCAAGTCGATGCTTCACCTCGACGTTATGACTGTCACCGGCAAGACTCTCGGCGAGAACCTCGAGGATCTCAAGAACAACGGTTACTACGAGAAGTGCGGTCGTTACCTTGAGAAGTGGAATCTCAAGCGCGAGGACATCATCCGTCCGTTTGACCAGGCCTTCGGCACCGACGGTTCCATCGCCATCCTCCACGGCAATCTTGCTCCCGAGGGCGCGGTCGTCAAGCACACCGTCGTTCCGCGCGAGATGTTCCAGGCTACGCTTAAGGCTCGCCCGTTCGATTGTGAGGAGGACGCTATCCACGCCGTCCTGACGCATGAGGTCAAGCCCGGCGATGCCGTTATCATTCGCTATGAGGGTCCCAAGGGTTCCGGAATGCCCGAGATGTTCTACACCACTGAGGCTATCGCCAGCGATCCCGAGCTGGGTGCGAGCATTGCCCTGATCACCGATGGCCGCTTCTCCGGCGCCTCCAAGGGCCCGGCTATCGGTCACGTTTCGCCCGAGGCTGCCGTGGGCGGCCCGATTGCCCTGATCGAGGAAGGTGATCTGATCCAGATCAACATCCCCGAGCGCTCGCTGTCCATCGTGGGCATCGCTGGCAAGGAGATGGAGCCGGCTGAGGTCGACGCCGTCCTGGCCGAGCGCCGAGCCGTTTGGAAGCCCAAGGCCAATCGCTATACCTCCGGCACGCTCAAGTTCTTTACCGAGCATGCAGTTTCCGCCATTCAGGGTGGCTACATGGAGTAGCGCACGTACGCATCGAATTTCTCCTCTCATAGATGTGCGGCACAAAGAGCCCCGAGTTCATACGAGCTCGGGGTTCTTTTCGTCTGGATTGCAGACGTATCGTCGGACGAAAGCACGTTGCGTCTAGGGAAAAAACGTACGAAAGCGCAATTTCCATCCTTATTCCGGACGCAAATCAAGACGAAAACCGTTTACGTCTGCTTTAAATCCGTACGAAAACGGTTTTCGTCTTGCAGGGCAGTTGCCGTTTCTACAGTTCAACTTCCAGTTCGGCTTTGTGCTCGTAGAGGTAGTCGCGCATGTAGGGGATGGCAAATGAGACCTTGCCGTACGAGGGAGCCTCGATAATCGATTCTCTTAACAGGCGGCTGCGGACGGAACTCACCTGTTGAGGCGTTTTGTTTAGGGCATCGGCAACCATGCTGGTCGAGCTCGTCTGCCCCAAAGATGCCATGCTCAGCAGATAAGCGATGCACGTGGGCGGAATGCGCTGTAGCGCGGGCTCAATCACCATGGCACAGAAGCGTTCACGTGCCGTTGCAATGCCGCGCTCGGCTTCTTCTTCTCCAATAATCGGTGTATGTGCGCGTCTTGCCAACTGCCATGCGTAGTATCCAACGAGTTGGATCATGAAAGGATAACCTTGCGTTGCCTCGGCAAGTTGGCCGGCAATACCTGGCTGCAACTCCATGCCAGACGCTTCAATGGTTTCCTCGAGGGAGTACGACACTTCGGTTACTGCCACAGCCTTCAGGTCAAAGGGGAGGGCACGGCGCAAAAACGTAAGTGTCTTTCCGTTGATGATGCTTTCAATCATCGAAGGCAGCCCCGCAAAAACAAAGGCGATATCAAGGTCTTCGCCGATAACCTGCTGAATCGCAATGGAGAGCGTTCGGACCTCATCGAGCTCTGCGTCTTGAACCTCGTCGAGAGTGATGAGCAGGCCATTTTCATTCTTGGATATTGTCTGTCTCATGGCGTCGCGTAGCGATGGACCGATTCGCTCAATGTCTATGCTGCCGATGGATATGCCAGCTACGGTGGGCTCAAATCTGGCGTGTTTGGCCTGGAATTTGGGCTGCAGCTGTTCGAGAATGCGTTGGCAAAGTCCCTCGGTTGCGACCTCTTTTATGACCGTCCAGCCACGGCTTTGCGCCAAACGTGAGCACTCGTCAAGGAGGACCGTCTTGCCCGTTCCACGGACGCCGGCTATGCGCATTAGGCGCCCAGGGGCACCAGGCCCGTTGACGAGGCCCTCATTGAATTCTTCGAGCACATCTTCGCGGCCGATAATCGTGGGGGGTGTTTTACCTGCTGTGGGCTTAAAAGGGTTTGTTTGCATGTGAGCCACCTTTGCTCAAGATATAGCAAGATATAGCAAAGTATAGCAAGATATAGCAAAGTATAGCGCTGTTCGCGGGTTCTTACGGTGGTGCTATTTTCCGAATGCCGCGCGGATAAAGCGCTGGGCGAACAGCTTGTTGGCGACGTTGATGACATGGCCCAGGAACAGTGCCGAGATGGCGGTCGTGACGCCAAAGCCGCCCAGGTTGTACATAAAGATCAGCGACAACGCGAGCGAGGCGGCGACATGTGAGCAGTCAAACACGACTTTTACGTCACCAAAGCGGCGTTTAAGCTTTTCGGCAATGACTTGCACCAAGCCGTCGGGCGCGTTGGGGACAACGCCCATGTTGACGACGAGACTTACGCCAAATGCGGTGACAGCGAGGGAGAGCAGCATGGTCGCAATCTGTGTGGGGAGTGCCGTGGGATGCAGTGGGTTGACCGCCATGAAGAGGTCGGTCAAGCCGCCAATCAGCGTTGAGAAGAACAACTCGAGCAGGATGCGCGGCTGGAACTCGCTTCGCAAGATGGCTAATTGCGCCACGATGTAGGCGACGTAGGTTGCGGTGATCCAAAAGCCGAGCGTCTTACCAGTGAGCATGGATAGGGTTGTGGCAAAGCACGTGAGCGCGGCGACGCCCAGGCCGGATGCCGTCTGGAGACTCATACCGAGTGCCAGTACTGCAACGCCCACCAGATACATCAGCATTCTGATGACGGTATGGCACCAGTCGATGTTCTCGCCATGCATGATGATGAGCGGTCGCATGTTGCTACCCGTCCTTTCGGTTGTGTGAAAAAGCTGACCCGGGCCGGCAAAAGAGGGTTATCGGAGGCACTGCTGCAAAAGCAGAAAAGCCGGCCCCACGGTCAGTCGTCTAGGAAGTGTCTCGCTGTGCCGGAATGGGACTAAAGGTCCAACGAGACGGGAAGAAAGCAAATGGCATTGCGTGGGTGATAAGATGCCAAGATGGTAGGGTGTGTCTTAGCATCCTATCGCCCACGCTCAACGAAATCGGTTTCGTTTGAGCCTAAGTATACGCATGGGATTTTATTTGCGAAGAGAAAAACAATAAAAAGGTGAGCGTTCACCTAATCGCAACAACTCGTTGGCTGTAGTTGCGGTGGAATAGTTCCTGTTTTTGCTGCTGAAGGCCTTGAACAGGAACTATTCCACCGCAACTTATGAGGGGGCGGGGGATGCGATAGTATTGCATGGTGGTATTCGATTAACCGAGGCTTCATCCGAGGGCTTTATGGAACAGCACCAGCATTATCAGAGCCTGCAAGATCAGGCATACAACGCATTGCGCTCCAAGATCATCTATGCCGAGCTCAAGCCCGGCACGCGCCTTTCGGCGATTGGTCTGGAAAAAGAGACGGGAATCGGGCGCACACCCATTCGCGAGTCCTTTGTGCGCCTGCGCGAGCAGGAGCTGGTGGAAACGCGTCCCAAAAGCGGCACCTACGTTTCTAAGATCAGCATGGAACGCGCCGAGAATGCTTGTTTCTTGCGCGAGAAACTCGAGAGAAGCGTGCTTATTAAATGCTGTTCGGCCGCCTCGCCCGAGCAAAAGCATCGGCTTGAGCAGATTCTTGCCGAGTCCGAGTCGCTCGACCATAGCGAAACGCGTCGCTTTTTCGACCTGGATAACCTGTTCCATGAGACGTGTTTTGAGATTGCCGGCCGTCACATGTTGTGGGATTGGATGAAGAGCGTCAACACGCATTTTGAGCGATACAACTGGTTGCGTATGGTGTCGCAGGATCTGGATTGGGAGCCGATTCGTCGGCAGCATCGCCGGATTCTCGAGGCCATTAAGAGGGGCGATACCGATGCGGCGAGTTATCTGGCAGAGACGCACTTGCACCTGATGCCCGAGGAGCAGGGTCCGGTTATCGCCTTGCATCCCGACTATTTTGAGCTGTCCAAAGACTCGTTCATTTAATCAATCCCCATATAAGTTGCGGTGAAATAGGGACTGTTTTGTGACCTAGGTGGCGCAAACAGTCCCTATTTCACCGCAACTGCGTTGGGGTGTGACCGGGGCACAAAGATGCGGTGCCGCTTGGAGGAAAAGACCGGAAGCAAGGGTCCATTCCTCTAGACGGCGCCGCAGCTGTTTTGGTGGCTCGGCTTTTGTCGAAGTGGCTCAGTTGAGCGCGGTTGCCAACCGAGTAGACAAAGCGGCTCGGGGGCGTGTCGCTTCCGTCACGTTCTATCAGCATACAAGACGGTTTTGGTTCTTGTTCGTGACGGAAACGGCGCGCTTCCGAGCCGCTTTAAAAGAAAGGGGGCGAGGTCTAGGGCACGCCCCCTTTCACGATAGAGAGCTAAACCTAGCTGCGGACCTTCTTGACGACGTCCATGGCCTCGCGGGCGATCTGCTCGACCTTGGAGAAGTCGCCGTCGGCAAACAGGGCCGGCTTGACCATCCAGGTGCCACCGCAGGCGATGATGGCGGAGGAGCTCAGGTACTCCTCGACGTTGGCGGTGCTCACGCCGCCGGTAGGCATAAAGCGGTGACCGACAAACGGAGCGGCGAGGGCCTTGATGGTGTTCAGGCCGCCATACTGGGACGCGGGGAAGAACTTGGTGACCTTGAGGCCCAGGTTCTCGGCTGCGGTGACCTCGGAGGGGGTCACGGTGCCGGGAAGGACGGGCAGCTCGATGTCGATGCAATGCTTCACGACGTCCTCGTTGTAACCCGGGGAGACGATGAACTTGGCACCGGCGGCGCGGGCCTGCTCAACCTGCTCGACGGTCAGGACAGTGCCGGCGCCAACGCACATCTCGGGCTCGGCCTCGGCCATAGCGGCGATGCACTCGGCGGCGCAGGCGGTGCGGAAGGTGACCTCGGCGGACTTCATGCCAGCTGCCATAAGAGCGTGGGCGAGCGGGGCGGCGTCCTCGACCTTGTCGAGCACAACGACCGGCACGATGCCCAGGGACTCAAGCGTGGTGTAGAACTGATCGAACATGATGTTCCTTTCGATGTGTGGCGCGCATGGGCGCGTGATTACCAAATGTGCTGGTCAGGAGCCGATTTTGGATTGGTTATCGGAGGCACCGCTTGGGGTTCAAGCAATTCCAAAACCGGCTGCTCGACCAGTCATGTAGGGAATGCCAGGCAAAACCGGAATGGGACTGGTGGTTTTGCCCGGCCGGAGGAATCGGGGAGCGGGCCGCAGGGGTATGGGATTGGAAAGCTGCGGCCCGCGGAATGGAGACGGACTAGCGCGCGACGCGGGTGCCACCGTCGGCGGCTGATGCTACGGCTGCGATCTCGTCTGCGGTCACCAAGTTGGAGTCGCCCTTGATGGTGAGCTTGAGGATCGAAGCCGCAATCGCGTAGTTGACGGCAGCCTGCGGATCGAAGTCGTTGATGAGGGCGTGGACCAGGCCGGCGTTGAAAGCGTCGCCGGCGGCAACACCCTCAAGCACGTGCACATCGTGAGCAGGGGAGAACCAGTGCTCGCCGCTCTCGGCGTCATAGAGCATGCCCATCCAGATGGAGCGCTCGACGCAGGAGATGTTGCGGACGACCGAAGCGACCTTCTTGCAGCCGTACTCGGCGCAAATCTGACGGGCCATCTCGACGTAGGTGTCGCGCTCCTCGATGCCGTGGGCAAGGGAGCCGGAGACGCAGGTCATGCCGAGGCCGGCGGGTGCGTCCTCGTCGTTGGCGATGCAGATGTCGACGAGCGGCAGGAGCTCCTTCATGGTGGCCTGCGACTTCTCGGGCGACCACATCTTGCCGCGATAGTTCACGTCGCACACGGTCGTGATGCCCTTGGCGCGGCAGGCGGTGAGGGCATCCTTGCAGGCGGCAGCCATCTCATCGGAGACGGCGGGGGTCACGCCGGAGAAATAGAAGACATCGATGCCCTTGAGGATCTCGTCCCAGTCAAAGACGTCGCGCTTGGCCATGTTGATGGCAGAGTACTTGCGGTCGTAGACGCAACCGTTGCCGCGCTGCGAGGCACCGACCTCAAACACATAGGAGCCAAGGCGGTCGCCCTGACGCACGACGCGCGTGGTGTCGACGTCGTAGGCCTTCAGCGAACGCAGGGCGCACTCGCCCAGACGGTTGGCCGGGACAACGGAGACGTAAGCGGCCTTGTCGCCCTGGTAGGCCAGGGAAAGCGCAGTGTTGGCCTCGGCGCCGCCGTAGCGGACGTCAAACTCGGTTGCCTGCTCAATACGCAGGTGGTCTTTGGGTGAGAGTCTCATCATGATCTCGCCGAAGGTAAGAACCGTTTTACCCATGGTCGCGCAGCTCCTTTTACTCGTGCGTACACCTTTGATATGGCGTTGGCACGCAGGTGCCAAGACGGTAGGGTGCGTCTTTGCACCTGCGTGCCAACGCTCGCCGAAATCGGTTTACGAAATCGGTTTCGTTTCGAGTTGTAGTATACTCACCTATAGCGTTTTGCAACCGAGATTTTTAAAAAAATGCCTAAAATGGCTCAGACTGCCGACAATTGGGAAACGGGGTGCGCTATGGCGCAGATGAGAATCAAGGACATTGCCGCCGAGGCGGGCGTGAGTCCGGCCACGGTTTCGCGCTATCTCAATAACCGCCCCGGGCAGATGACCGAGGAAACCCGTGCTCGCATCGCAGCGGTTATCGAGCGCACCGGCTATCGCCCGCGTGCCGCCGCGCGCAATCTGCGCAGCTCGCGCACCAACCTCATCGGCGTGATCCTGGCCGACATCGCCAACCCGTTCTCGAGCGCCATGCTCGAAGGGCTTTCCGCCAGCGCCGCCGCGCGCGGCTGCTCGCTCATGACGGCCATTAGTGGCAACGACTCCGCTAAGGAAGCGGAGTCGCTCACCAGACTTATCGATGCCGGCGTGGACGGCCTGGTCGTCAACACCTGCGGAGGCAATGATGAGGCGATCGCCGCTGCCGCGGGACGCTTGCCCGTTGTGCTGCTCGACCGCGATGTTGCCGACGGCGGCATCGACTTGGTGACATCTAACAACCGTGAGCTGGTCGCTGGCTTGGTAGACGAGCTCGCCGCTGCGGGCTGTGAGCGCCTGTGCATGCTCACCGAGGCAAGCGACGACAGCCCCGTGCGTCGCGAGCGCGCCAAGGCCTTTACTGACGAGCTTTCGCACCGTGGCCTTGCGGGCGAGGTTATCACCTTGGCCGACGGGGGCGCCACGGGCGTCAGCCGCCTGGACGAGACCATCCGCGACTATGCGGGCAAAAAACTCGGCCTCATTGCCGTCAACGGCCTGGTCTTCCTGCGTCTGACCGAGGCGCTGGCGCAGCTTGGTCCCTCGCTGCCGGCGGGGCTCAAGATCGCGACGTTTGACGATTACCCCTGGAACCACGTGCTCTTTGGCGGTGTGACCACAGCAGCGCAAGACACCCTCACCATTGCCGAGCGCGTAGTCGAGCGTCTGTCCGAGCGCATCGACGTTGTTACCACCACCGTGGGCGAAGCCGCAAAGCTCGCCCCCAAGCGCATCGAGGTTCCTGGTCACATTGAACACCGCGCTTCGACTTCGCGCTAGCCGCTCGTTCGCAACGGCCTGTTCGCGCACGTTTTTTGAGCGCTTGATACGCTTTAACCCTGCGGAAACATTTTTCTGCGATAGTATCTGCGATATAGACCAGTCGAAACCCGCCCGAAAGAAAGGGGAGCGACATGAACCAGCAGAACATCGATTACGTACTCCGTTCCGTAGAGCAGCGTGACATCCGCTTTGTGCGTCTGTGGTTTGTCGATATTCTCGGCCGCCTCAAGAACTTTGCCATTAGCCCCGAGGACCTCGAGGTCGCTTTTGAGGAGGGTATTGGCTTTGACGGCTCTGCCATCGAGGGCTTTGCCACGCCCGAGGAAGCCGACATGCTGGCGTTCCCCGATGCTTCGACCTTCCAGATTCTGCCGTGGCGCCCGAGCCATAACGGCGTCGCCCGCGTGTTCTGCGACGTGTGCACTCCCGATCGCAAGCCGTTTGCCGGCGACCCGCGCGATGCCCTGCGCCGCATGTTCCGCAAGGCCGAGAAGGCTGGTTATCTGCTCAACGTGGGTGCCGAGCTGGAGTATTACTACTTCCCCGACGAGCACACCCCCGAGCCGCTCGACAACGTGGGCTACTTCGATCTTTCGGTGAGCGATGCCGCTCGCGACCTGCGCCGCAACACGGTCCTCACGCTCGAGAAGATGTCCGTGCCCGTGGAGTACACCTTCCACGCCGCCGGCCGCTCGCAGCACGGCATGAGCCTGCGCCACGCCGAGGCCCTGAGCATGTCCGACGCCATCACCACGGCCAAGCTCATCATTAAGCAGCAAGCCTACGAGAGCGGTTGCCACGCCTCCTTTATGCCCAAGCCGTTGGCGGGCGAGGACGGCAGCGCCATGTTTTTGCATCAGTCGCTGTTCGACCACGACGGTAACAACGTCTTTTGGGGCGAGGACGACGAGAAGTACCACCTCTCCGATATCGCCAAGCACTACATGGCCGGCATCCTGGCGCACGCGCGCGAGATCAGCGCCATCACCAACCCCACGGTCAACTCCTACAAGCGCATTACTACCGGCGGCGACTCCGTGCCGCAGTACGCCACGTGGGGCCTGCGCAACCGCGCGAGTATGGTCCGCATCCCGGTCTACAAGCCCGGCAAGCAGCTGTCCACGCGCATCGAGCTTCGCAGCCCCGACCCCATGGCCAACCCGTACCTGGTCAACGCCGTCACGCTGGCGGCTGGCCTGGACGGCATCGAGCGCAAGCTGGAGCTCCCGCCCGAGGCCACGGCCGAGACGCTCAAGCTCACCGACCGCCAGATGGTCGAGGCCGGCTACACGCCGCTGCCGCGCTCGCTCAAAGAGGCGCTCGACGTGTTTGAGGACTCGCAGTTTATGAAGGATGCCCTCGGCGAGCACATCCACAGTTTCTTCCTTAAAAAGAAGCGCGACGAGTGGCATAAGTTTGAGTCCACGATTACCGAGTGGGAGATCAAGCACTACCTGGCGAACTCCTAATCGCGCTGGCTTGTTCCAGTACGATTGAGCTCATTTCCTTGGAGGCCGATATGTCCGAAAAGAGTGCCCTGTTCATGGCGCGCACGACGCGCTTCCACGAGTTTGCCCGCAGCTTGACGACCACCCTGGGTGTCGAGGTGAGCCTGGCAACTCCCGATTCGCCGACCGCGGCGCACGACTTTGATCTGCTGATCCTCGATTCCGATGGCATCCGCAGCGACCGCATCGATCAGATTGCCAAATGGCTCGACGACCGCGGCGGCGTCCCCATGCTGGTGATCGTTGACGACGAGACGCTCGGCACCCTGCGTCTGCCCAATCACGCGCATGCCGACTTTGTATGCCCCACGGCGACGCCCAACGAACTCAAGGCTCGCGCACAGCGCCTGATGGGCGAGGAGGAGACCGTCACCGCCGACGATGTGCTCAACATCGATAACCTCGAGATCAACCTGGCCACCTACCAGGTGACGCTCGATAACGAGCCCATCGACCTGACGCTGATGGAGTACTCGCTGCTGAGCTTTTTGGCGACGCACCCCAACCGTGCCTACAGCCGCGAAGTGCTGCTGCACCGCGTGTGGGGCTTTGAGTACTGCGGCGGCACGCGCACCGTCGACGTGCACATCCGACGCATCCGCTCCAAGGTGGGCCCGCAGATCGCGGCACATATCACCACCGTCCGCGGCGTGGGCTATCTGTTTAAGGACTAGCTTTTCACCACAAAGGGGACAGGCACCTTTGTGGTGGTTTTGCCGCATGCGTGGGTTCCTTTCGGGTCCGCAACAGAACTTAAGCCTTCCTAAAAGATTGCGTTCTCATACACGTGCACCCGCATATTGGGGTACAACTCAACGTGAACAATGATGGCCCGCCACGTGTTTGGCGGGCCTTTGGTTATTTGACGAAAGGATCGCAGCTATGAGCGAGAACGATTCTCAGCGTCCCCAGGACGCGGGCAACGCCGGCGAGACCCAGCAGCAGCCGCGCGTGCAGGTGGAGTCGACGCCTGCCGACAGCAACATTCCCTACGTGCAGGCCTACGACACACAGACTGGCAAGCCGCTGGGCAGCCAGCAGGTTGTAAACAAGCACACAGTGGTCAAGACTAAGACCAAAAAGCTGCCGATCTTTATTACGGCACTCGCCGGCTGTGCCTGCGGCGCCCTGTTGGTCATCGCACTCATTATGAGTGGCACACTCGATATCGGCGGCGGAAAGAATGCCGTGACGGCGGGTGCTTCGGGTTCGTCGACGCAAAAGATCACGATCGACTCCGAGGACACCACGCTGGCTGAGGCCGTTTCTGCCAAGGCATTGCCCTCCGTCGTTTCCATCACCGCCACTTCGAGCGGTAGCCAGAATGGCTCGCTTTCGCAGTCTGCTGACGAGTCGGATAGTTCGGGCAGCGTCGGTTCGGGCGTTGTGCTCGATACCGAGGGCCACATCCTCACCAACAACCATGTGGTCGATGGCTATGACCAGTACGTGGTGACCATGGACGACGGAACCACGTACGAGGCCGAGTTCGTGGGCAACGATGCTTCGAGCGACCTGGCCGTCATCAAGCTCAAGGATGCTGACGCCTCCAAGCTCACGCCGATTGAGATCGGTGACTCCTCCAAGCTCAACGTGGGCGAGTGGGTCATGGCGATCGGCTCGCCGTTCGGCAACGAGCAGTCTGTCTCCACGGGTATCGTGTCGGCGCTGTATCGCTCCACGGCCATGAGCTCTACCAGCGGCAACACCATCTACGCCAACATGATCCAGACCGATGCCGCCATCAACCCGGGCAACTCCGGCGGCGCACTCGTCAACGACAATGGCGAGCTGGTGGGTATCAACTCGCTCATCGAGAGCTACTCGGGCTCCAGCTCGGGCGTGGGTTTTGCCATTCCGGTTAACTACGCCAAGAACATTGCCGACCAGATCATCGACGGCAAGACGCCGGTGCATCCATACATGGGCGCTACGCTTTCGAGCGTCAATGCGCTCAACGCCCGCACCAACAAGCTGAGCACCGATAGCGGCGCGTATGTGGCAAGCGTCGTCGAGGACGGTCCTGCCGCCAAGGCTGGCGTCCAAGAGGGCGATGTCATTACCAAGCTGGGCGACGATGAGATTACGAGTGCCGATGGCCTGATCATTGCGCTGCGCAGCCACGAGGTGGGCGAGAAGGTCGAGATTACGCTCGTGCGCGGCAAGGAAGAGAAAAAGGTCACCGTCGAGCTGGGCTCCGACGAGGAGCTGCAGAACCAGCAGCAGGACGATAGCGCGACCGACACTGGCAACGGCGGTATTACCGACGAGCAGCTGCGCCAGTATCTGGAGGAGCTGCTGGGCCAGCAGGGCCAGGGCTACGGTCAGGGTTACTAGCGAGCCGTATCGCACATATCGAAGCCAGAGGGGCTGTCCCATCAACGTGGGACAGCCCCTCTTTTCTCATTGATCCGTTGGGGACGGAGGAAAACGGATCACTTGGGGCTGATAAGAGGCCTGGTTCGTAATGGTCTGGACAGTTGGTTCAGATACGTATAAATCTGGGGCAGCTTGGGATGCGTTTTGAGCAATTTTTGATTGGGATGGGGCTCGAATGGGTGTTTGGAAGGGAGAGTGGGACGTTTACATGGTCTCGAGGAGCCCAAATTAGTTGAAACAGGGGTGTTCGTGCTTGATTCGGCTCTAGGATTTATACGTATCTGAACTAACTGTCCACTCCAGTCTGGTGGCTGCCGATTCGGTGCGGTTCGAAAGGGTTATTCGGCCCTATCGTGACCGGTGGTACTCTAGTATCCGTTTGAAATCGAGCGAAGGAGTGCCGCTATGGAGCAATCGAGCCTGTTTGGTGACGGCGTGGACATCGATACCGAAACGCCCACGACCGCGGAAGCCGCCGCACCGACCGACGCCCGTGCCCAGGCGGCAGCGCGCGCGGCCGAGCTGCGCCACGAGCTCGATTACCACGCGTACCGCTACTACATGCTCGATGCACCCGAGATCACGGATGCCGCCTTTGACAAAATGCTTGTTGAGCTGCAGGAAATCGAGGCGACCTACCCCGACCTGGTGACGCCCGACAGCTATACCCAGCGCGTGGGCGGCTACGTGAGCGAGCAGTTTACGCCGGTCACGCATATGGCGCGCATGTATTCCATGGACGATGCCATGGATTTGGATGAACTTGACGCGTGGCTCCAGCGCACCGAGGATGCGCTCGGTGCCGGTAGCGTCACCTATACCTGCGAGCTTAAGATCGACGGCCTGGGCGTGGCGCTTACTTACCAAAACGGCACCTTCGTACGTGCGGCCACACGTGGCGATGGCACCACGGGCGAGGACGTATCGCTTAACGTCCGCACCATCAAGGATGTGCCCATGCACCTGTCCGAGCCGGCGCTCGCCCACATGGGCGCCGACCGCGAGCGCACCATCGAAGTACGCGGCGAGGTCTATATGCCCAAGGGCAGCTTTGTTCGTCTGAATGAAGAGGCCGATGCCGAGGGGCGCGACCCCTTCGCCAACCCGCGCAACGCCGCCGCCGGCAGCCTGCGCCAAAAGGATCCCAAGGTCACGGCGCGCCGTGACCTGGCCACCTTTATCTACGCTATCGCCGATACCGACCCGCTGCACGTCCACAGCCAGCGCGAGTTTCTGGACTGGCTGCGCAGCGCCGGCTTTAACGTCAACCCCAACGTTGCCCGTTGCGCCACGCCGGCCGAGGTCCACGAGTTCTGTGCCCAGGCGCTCGAGCACCGCGGCGACCTGGATTACGACATCGACGGCGTGGTCGTAAAGGTCGACAGCTTCCAGCAGCAGCTCGACCTGGGCTTTACCGCCCGCGCGCCGCGCTGGGCCATTGCCTTTAAGTTCCCGCCCGAGGAAAAGCAGACCGTCCTGCGCGAAATTCGCATCCAGGTGGGCCGCACCGGTGTGCTCACGCCGGTCGCCGAGTTCGACCCGGTGACGGTCGCCGGCTCCACCATCGCGCGCGCCACACTGCACAACATCGACGAGATCCGTCGCAAAAACGTGCGCGAGGGCGACACCATCATCGTGCACAAGGCAGGCGACGTAATACCCGAGGTCGTGGGCCCGGTGCTCGATAAGCGCCCGGCCGATTCGGTCGACTGGCACATGCCCGAGGTCTGCCCCGTGTGCGGCAGCCCCGTTGTCCACGAGGATGGCGAGGTCGCCTACCGCTGCGTGTCCATCGACTGCCCCGCGCAGCTCAAGGAGCGCCTGCTCCACTGGGTGAGCCGCGGCTGCATGGACGTCGACGGCCTGGGCGACGAGATCGTCGACAAGATGATCGCCGCCGGGCTGATTCACGACGTCGCGGACTTCTACCAACTCACGGTCGACGATATCGCCGGCCTGGACACGGGGCGCGTGTACGCCATCACTCAGAAGGGTCATAAAAAGGGAGATATCCAATACGATAAAAACGGTTCTCCAAGGCTAAAGAAAGACGGAAGCTATAAACGCTATAAAACTGAACAGGTTGCTTGCACTGCTGGTGACCCTATTTTGGTTGGCAATAAGATTGCCAGTAAAGTAATTAGCGAGCTAAATAAATCCAAGACATTACCTCTGTCTCGCGTGCTGTTTGCGTTGGGAATCAGGCTTGTTGGCAAAAGCGTTGCCGAGTTGCTCGCACGTCGGTATTTAACCGTTGATGCGCTTATTCTCGCGACTGATGAAGATATGGCAAATATTGAAGGCGTTGGCCCGGAGATTGCAAGGAGCGTCCGCGGGTTCTTGTCTGTAAAGGACAATCTCGATGTACTCGAGAGATTGCGTTTATGCGGCTTTTCGCTTGAGGAAAATTTAATGAGTGAAATGCAGTCTAAGCCGGGGCAAATGGGCATATCTAGCGATCTTGCTTCCTCTCAGCCGTTGAAGGATATGACCTTTGTCCTTACGGGAACCCTCGAGAAACGTTCTCGTTCCGAGGCGGGGGATGCGCTGAAACTCCTGGGTGCAAAGGTGACGGGGTCGGTTTCGAAGAAAACCTCCTATGTAGTTGCAGGGGCGAATGCGGGCTCAAAGCTCACTAAGGCCCAAGCACTTGGTGTGCCTGTATTGGACGAAGACCAGCTTGAGGAAATTATCGAAACGGGCGAAGTGCCTGTGGAGTAGGGGGGGGCTGTCATGGCGGCAGACGTACTGTTTTTGGATGTTGAAACTCCAAATGGACACAATGATCGAATTAGCTCAATTGGACTAATTCGATGTGACTGCAATGGTGCCGTCCTTGCAGAGGATTCCTATTTGGTTGATCCTGAGGAGCCGTTTTCGGAAATAAACATGAGGCTAACGGGCATTTCTCATGCTGATGTTGCCGGTGCTCCTACGTTTCCGGAAATATGGTCACGCTCATTGAAAAGTTTGTTTGACGGAGCCGCTCTGGTTGCCCACAACGCTTCGTTTGATTTGGCGGTTCTGTGGAAGCTATTCGATGCCTATGAACTTGACAGGCCCGAGTGGAATTATGCCTGCACTAAAGAGCTTGCCAAGCAGTGGCATCCAGAATACCCAGACTATAAGCTTCCAACGGTTTGCCGATGCTTAAATCTCGAGATGGGGAGCCATCATCGAGCCTTGGACGATGCAGATGCTTGTAGGTGCATCTTCCATTCGCTGATTATGGAAGATGAGAGGCACATCCCCATGTTTGCGCCGTATAGCCTTGGCGTTGGTTGCAGACGACGTTCAAATGAAGGGGCTTCCCGTGCTTCGGCACAGAGAGTGAAGTCGGAAAAAACTGCCGATTACTGCGACTTTCTAAGTTTGTGCGAAATGATAGTCGCCAATGGCAGAGTTAATGCCTTGGAGGCAATGTCGGCACTGCAGTATGTCGAAGAACATGATATGTTGCAAGGCGACCCTTTGCTCGACAAAGTTTGTTCGCTTCTAACTGCCGCTTTGGCGGATGGTGATATAGATGAGCACGAATCCAATCAATTGGTTGGTTTATTGCAGGGGGTAATCAATCCCTGCTCCGACGCCGTAGCGCATCGACGGGTTCAAATTGAAGGAAAGAAATTCTGCCTTTCTGGTACTTTCTATCATGGTTCAAAAGAGTGTATCAAGCAGTTTATTTTGCAGAACGGCGGTCAGGTGCTGAGTGGAGTGTCAAAGAAATGCGACTACGTAGTTGTTGGCGATGAAGGCAGTGATGCTTGGACTACAAAGAACTACGGAAGCAAGGTAAAGAAGGCCCTGGAGCTCCAGTCCAAGGGCGATGACATTCAGATTGTCAGCGAAGATGCTTTGGGACTTTAGCATAGGTCGTTTTGGTGTAACATAATTGTGTACACAATTATGTTAGGAGTGTGCCATGCCTGTTTGCGTTCCAATTAAAGATATGCGGGACACCGCGAAATTCTCGGAACTCGTTGAAACTACTACTGGTCCAGTGACTGTTACAAAAAACGGCTATAGCAAATTTGTTGTACTTCGATCCGAGGACTACGACCTCATGGTTCAGGAACAGGCTAAGGCTCGTCTGATGGCTCGTATAGCTGTGGCCGAACGGGAGCGTGCTGCTGGCACGGCACGTGATGCCTTTGAGGCTCTCGATGACCTTGAGGCAAAATATGGCCTATAACGTCAAGATTCTGCCTACAGCTGAACAAGAAGTTGACGATATCGTTGATTATCTATTGGGGCATGGTATTTTTACCGCCCGGCACTTTCTTGATAAATACCGTAGTCAGCTCCAGCTTCTTCAAAGTGGTGTAGTTGACTACGGCTTATCGAAGTTACCCGAGCTCGCAGTGCTTGGTTACCATGCTTGCCTCGTTAATTCTTATGTAATGCTTTATTACTACGATAACGAGGACGTTGTGATTGCCCATGTTTTTACGATAACGAGGACGTTGTGATTGCCCATGTTTTTCACCAAAGCCAAGATTATGCCGCATTGGTGATATCTAGAAATCGATTCGAGTTGCTGGATGATGATTAGTAAGAACCGCCCGGAAGCACGATGCCTTCCGGGCGGTTCTTATTTGGACGGGGCAACGGGCACCGTGATTTGCGTCACGTAGGTCGCCGGGTCGTCGCTGATGATGTCGTCGATAAGGGCAATCTCGCGCGATGGACCGGTGGGTGTCAGGCCGTGCTCGCGCATATAACCGAGCAGCCGTTTATAGCGCGGGCCTGCTTGCCCGTGCGTGCCGCGGAAGCTTATGGTCAGGCACCGCGCGGCGGGCCGTACCTCGACGTCGCCCACGTAATCATCGGTGTCATCGAGCAGCAGAAAGACCTCGTCGTAGCCGTTAAAGTCGCCAGCGGCGAGGCGCTCGGCGCCAATTCCAACGCCCAAGTTGCCCAGGAAGACAAAGGTCTCGTGCTGGCCTTTCTGCAGTTGACGAATTTGCCACTCCAGCGCATAGGCGTCGGTAGGGTTGACGCGTTCGCGCAACACGGCGCAGCGAAGCTCGGGCGCATCGATTGTGCAAATGGTGTCGAGCTCGGTGTTCAAGGCATCGTGCAGTAGGGCAAGCCGGTTATCGATCTTGCGCGACACGCGCTCCAGCTCGCGGCGCTTGCGCTCGATCAGTTTTTGCTGCTGGGCAAGCTGGCGCTGCATGAGGTCCACATCGCGCGTGGTCACAAACTCGCGGATTTGTGCGAGCGGCAAGTCGAGAACGCGCAGGTGGCTGATGGTGTTGAGGGTGGAGAGCTGTCGCGATCCGTAGTAGCGGTACCCGCTCGCCGGATCGATGTGCGCTGGGTCCAGCAAGCCCATCTGCTCGTAATGACGTAGCGTGCCCACGCTCAGGTTAAACAGGCGTGCCACCTCTCCAATGCGGAGCAGGCCCTCGGTATGTTCAGCTGGCGAGTCGGTCATGGGACCGCTCCTTTCGGTAAAAAACAGGGGAGGGGCGCCAGCCCCTCGTCGTCCCGCTACGCCAGCAACTTGTCAAAAGCCCCGCGTCGGTTGAGCACGGTAAACGCGACAACACAGATGACCGCCGACAAAATCGATCCGCACGGCGAGGCGATACCCATGGGAAACAATGTATCGGAATAGGCGTTCGACAGCAGCCAGGCGCCGGGCACACGAATGAGTGCCACGGCCAGCACGTTGTGCGCAAAGCCGATGTAGCTCTTGCCATACGCAGCGAAAAAGCCGCTAAAGCAAATGTGGATGCCGGCAAAGATTGCATCAAAAATATAACTGTGCATATAGCCGGTACCGGCCGCGGCCACCGCGGGGTCCTTGGCAAAAAAGCCAATAAACGCCGGCGCCACCAGCCACATCAGCACCGTGATCAGGCAGCCGTACACCACCGAGATCGTCATGGCGTCTTTGAGCACCTGACGCGCGCGGTCGCCCTTGCCCGCGCCGGCATTTTGCGCCGTGAGTGCGCTGACGGTGGCGCCCATGGAACTCGGCACAATGAACAAAAAGCTGATCATCTTTTCGACCAGGCCCACGGCGGCAGCGTCGACGAGCCCTCGGTGGTTGGCAATGACGGTGATGAACATAAACGCCACCTGGATGCAGCCGTCCTGCACGGCCACGGGCACGCCGATCTTAAGAACGCTGCCGAGCACCTCGGGCTGGGGGCGCAGGTCGCTGCGCTTAACGTGGATGTTCGTGCGGCGGCTCTTGAGCCACACGAGCGCGAGGGCAACGCTGGCCGTCTGCGCGGTTACCGTGCCGAGCGCCGCGCCCACGGGGCCGAGCCCCATGTGGCCGATAAACAGAAAGTCGAGCGCGATGTTGATGATGCATGCCACGCCAATCACGTACATGGGCGAGCGCGAATCACCCAGGCCGCGAAAGATGGCCGAAAGAATGTTGTACGCGGCGATAAAGGGAATGCCGACAAAGCAAATACGCAGGTAGGCGGCGGTTCCTTCGACCGCCTCGGCCGGCGTGCCAATGAGTGCCACGATCTGCGGACACAGTGCGAGCAGGACAGCGGCCAGCACCACCGAGACACCCATAAAGAGCGTGATGGTGTTGCCGATGGCGGTCTCGGCGCGGTCAAACCGGCGCGAACCCACGGCGTGGCCGACGATAACCGTCGTTCCCATGGCCAGGCCCACGAGCGTCACGGTAATGATATAGAGCGTCTGCGCGCCATTGCCCACGGCGGTGATGCCGGCGGCGCCGCTAAACTGCCCCATCATGTACAGGTCGGCCATGCCGTAGAGCATCTGCAAAAAGTACGAGAGCATATAGGGCAGGGCAAAGACCGCGATGGTCTTAAGGACATTGCCGCGTGTGAGGTCGTGTTCCATGGGCGGGGCTTTCTGGCTGGGTTCGTTTAGCTACCAGTGTAGTGAAAACCCTACAACGATTGTAGAGTCAAGGTTTGTGTCGACAGTGGGGCGAAAAAGTCTCGCGCACCATTATTCCGAGTGAATATGGACACACATCACGAGAACTCGCCGCCGGCGCTAACCTTGCAGAAAACGATTTCGGAATACTTGACACCATTATTCGGCGCGCAATAATACGTGCGTTTGCGAACAACGTTTGATGGGGGTTGAACCTGCGTGCGCAATCTCAAAATACTGTTTTCCTATCTAGGGGCATACCGTCGCGATGCCATCCTCGGCGTGTTCTTTGTGTCGGTCGAGACGGTGCTCGAACTGTTTATCCCGGTCATCATGGCCAACATCATCGATGTGGGCGTGCCTGCGGGTGATATCAACTACATGCTGCTGCAGGGCGCGTACATGTTGGTGTGCGCTGCGCTTTCGCTGGTACTGGGCTTGGGTTATGCCCGCACGTCCGCCCGCGTTGCCTCGGGCCTAGGCGCTAACCTGCGCGAGGCCGAGTACAAAAAGATTCAAACGCTCGCCTTTGGCAACCTGGACAACTACGACGCCAGCTCGCTCGTCACCCGCATGACCACGGACATCACCGTTATCCAAAATGCTGTGGGCAACGGCTTTCGCCCTATGGTGCGCGGCCCGGTGACGCTTATCGTCGGCCTTATCTACGCGCTGATGCTGTCGCGCCCGCTCGCCACCGTCTTTGCGATCATCTTGCCCGTGCTGGCAATCGTACTGGGCGCCATCACCTATCGCGTCAGTCCGCTCTACCGCCAACTCCAGACCTCGATGGACCACCTCAACGGCGTGGTACAGGAGGACCTCACCGCCGTGCGTGCCGTCAAGGCCTACGTTCGTACCGAGCACGAGGAGGCCAAGTTCGACACCGTCAATACCGAGCTCGCCGGCACGGCGACAAAGACCTTTGGCAGCGCGGTGCTCAACCTGCCGGTGTTTCAGCTGTCGATGTACGTGGCTGCGCTCTCTATCCTGTGGATTGGCGGCCGCATGATTCTCGCCGGCAAGCTGGGCGTGGGCTCGCTCACGGGCTTTATGAGCTACGTGCTGCTGATCATGAACTCGCTCATGATGATTTCCAACGTGTTTTTGCTGCTCACGCGCGCTCTCACGAGTGTGGGCCGTATCGCAGAGGTGCTCGATGAGGAGCCCTTTATCGCCAACCCTGCGGGAGACCTCGCGACTGCGGCGCCAGCGGACGGCAGCATCGAGTTTCGCGACGTTTCCTTTAAATACCGCGCGGATGCAGCCGAGGATGTGCTCGAGCATATCGACCTTCGCATCGAGAGCGGCTCGACGGTGGGCATCCTCGGCGGTACGGGCTCGGGCAAGAGCTCGCTTGTGCAGCTGATTGCGCGCCTGTACGACGCCACCGAGGGCGCCGTGCTTGTGGGCGGACACGACGTGCGCGACTACGACCTGGTCGCCTTGCGCGACGCCGTAGGCATTGTGCTGCAAAAGAACGTGCTGTTTACGGGCACCGTGCGCGAGAACCTGCAGTGGGGCAATCCACAGGCGTCGGACGATGAGCTCCTCGCGGCTTGCCGCGCAGCGTGCGTGGACGAGTTCCTTGATCGCATCGGCGGGCTGGACGGCGAGTTGGGGCAAGGTGGCGCCGGTGTTTCGGGTGGCCAGAAGCAACGCCTTTGCATCGCGCGCACGCTGCTCAAGCATCCGCGCGTGATCATTTTTGATGACTCCACCAGCGCGGTCGATATGGCGACCGACGCAAAGATTCGAGAGCACATCGCCCGGATTTCCGATACGACCGTGCTCATCATCGCCCAGCGCATCGCGAGTGTCATGGATGCCGATCGCATTGTGGTATTGGACGACGGTCGTGTCCACGGCGTGGGCACGCACGAGGAACTGCTGGCGGGCGACAACATATACCAGGAGATTTACGCCTCGCAGATGGAGTTTGCGGGGAACGCGGACGCCGGCGATGGCAACGACGATGGTTGCGCGAATGATCCGTTTTCCTCCGTCCCCGGAGGATCGCCCTTGGAAGGGGGTGAGCGCCATGCCTAAGACCGCAGCCCAAGCACGCCCGGCCGACCTCAAGCGCACTGTACGCCGCTTGCTCTCCTACATGGGGCATGCCAAGTTCTCGTTGCTCGCGGTGGGCGTGCTCGCCTCCGTCGCCGCCATCGCGAGCCTCGCCGGCACCTACATGGTGCGCCCCATCGTTAACGGTTTGGCCACGGGCGGGGAGGAACTGCTTGCCAAGCAGGTCATCCTGACGGTGATCATCTACGCTGCGGGCGTGCTCTCGGCCCTGGGCTACTCGCAGATTATGGTGCGCGCGGCCCAACGCGTGGTGTCCGATATTCGCCGCGACCTGTTTGCGCACATCCAGACGCTGCCGCTCAGCTATTTTGACAGCACGCGCTCGGGCGACATCATGAGCTTTTTCACCAACGACGTCGACACCGTCTCCGAGGCGCTTAACAACAGCTTTGCCAACGTGATTCAGGCCGCCATTCAGGTTGTGGGCACCACGGCTATGCTCATCATCCTTAATTGGCAGCTCACGATTATCACACTCGTGTGCGATGCGGCCATTGTGCTGTATGCGCGCTACTCGGGCGCGCGCTCTAAGCGCTTCTTTGCCGCCCAGCAGGCATCGCTTGGCGACCTGGACGGATATATCGAAGAGATGGTCTCGGGCCAAAAGGTCATCAAGGTCTTTAACCGCGAGGCGGCGAATGTTGCCGGCTTCACCTGCCGCAACGACGAGCTTCGCCGCACCGGCACCGCCGCCGTGAGCTATGCCAACTCCATGGTGCCCATGACCGTCGTGATTGGCTACGTCAACTATGCCATCGTCGCCGTGGCGGGCGGCATGCTCTGCATCAAGGGACTCGCCGATGTGGGCGCACTTGCAAGCTACCTGGTCTTTGTGCGCCAGGCCGCCATGCCCATCAACCAGTTTACGCAGCTCGGCAACTTCTTGCTCAACGCGTTGGCCGGTGCCGAGCGCCTGTTTGCGGCTATGGACCTTGAGCCCGAGGTGGACGAGGGCTGCGTGGAGCTGGTGCAGACGGGCGATGCCGCGTGGGCGTGGAAAATTCCCGAGGGCCAGGGCGTGGGCGTCTATGGGCACCTGCATGACGTGGCAGCCGTTGATGAGTCGGGCCGCGCGGTGGCCGCCGACGGCACCGAGCTCACGTGCGGCTTGGTCCCGCTTGCCGGCGACGTGCGCTTCCATGCCGTGGACTTTTCCTACGTGCCGGGCGCCCGCGTGCTCACGGACCTCAACCTGTTTGCCAAGCCGGGGCAAAAGATTGCGTTTGTGGGCTCCACGGGCGCCGGCAAGACGACCATTACCAACCTCATCAACCGCTTCTACGAGGTCGATGACGGCGAGATCACGTACGACGGCATCGACGTCAAGCACATTGCCAAGGCCAGCCTGCGCGGGTCGCTCGGCATTGTGCTGCAGGACACGCACCTGTTTAGCGGCACCATTGCGCAGAACATCCGCTTTGGCAAGCTCGACGCGACCGACGAGGAGGTGCGCGCCGCTGCCGAGGCCGCCTGCGCCGACTCGTTTATCCGCCGCCTGCCGCGGGGCTACGACACACCGGTCACGGCCGACGGCGCCAACCTGTCGCAGGGTCAGCGTCAGCTGCTCGCCATCGCGCGCGTGGCCGTCGCCGACCCGCCGGTGCTCATCCTGGACGAGGCCACTTCGAGCATCGACACGCGTACCGAAAAGCTCATCGAGCGCGGTATGGATCGCATCATGCGCGGGCGCACCACGTTTATGATCGCGCACCGTCTGTCCACCGTCCGCGACGCCGACGCCATCATGGTCCTCGAACACGGCCGCATCATCGAGCGCGGCACGCACGAAGAGCTGCTCGCCCAGCACGGCGAGTACTGGCAACTGGCGCATGGCTTAAAAGAGTTGGATTAACCCGTTCGAGCACGATGCTTTGACCCCTCCGTGCCCCTCACCTCGCCTCAAACCATCACAACATTCGACGTTTTTCGTCAAAAACGGGAAAAGCATCGAATGTTGTGATGGTTTTTCTGCCACTCGACCGGGTGGAATCGCTTTCTTGCGCACGAAGGTGTGCGGACCCGTGGGCAGGGGAATAAGGTTGGTTATCCGACTCCATTGGAGGGCTCATGGACCTGCCGATCGTCCTGTCCCATAAGACTGCCTGGCTGTACCACAACGTGGCGCGCCCGTCCGAGCCGCTCTCGCGAGCAAGCAGCCTATACGATGAGGACTCGCTTGCTAACGAGGCGGAGCCGTCCGCGAGCCTGCCCAAATTGGGACTCGATGCCAAGGGGCTGAGGGCTTCAACGGCAGTTGGGATCGTTACCGACTATCTGGTTTCGCTCGGTATTCCACGAGAAGAGCTCGATCATATCGACACGCTCGTCAACTTTGATTTTGAGCGCTCGACGCCGGCTGGATTTAGGTGCCACGTGTTTGGGGCGCCGGTACCTCCATGCCATCTTATTGAGGTGGCTGAGGGCCTTCTGGTGGTTGATGAGGCCATGTGCTTTGTCCAAGCGGGTTCGTGGATGAGCGAGCCCGAGCAGCTGGAATATGGCTACGAAATCTGCGCCCGATACCATTTGAATCATCTGTCGACAGGCGATTATATCGAGATGGGGCAGAGGTATACCGTTGCCGACTTGATTGCCTATTGCAACGAGAACCGATCTCGTCAGGGGGCTATACGCGCGGCCGCCGTGCTCAAACGCGTGCACGATGGCGCGCGGTCGCCCATGGAGACGGCCACCGCAATCATGGTCGTAGCAAAACGTTCCCAGGGAGGGCTGGGATACGCCAAGATCGAGCTCAACCATCGGGTCAATGTTCCCAACGAGTTCAAGTATCTCGCAAAGGCCGGGTATTTCGAGATCGACGTATATGCGCCTGCGAGCGGTACGGGGATTGAATACAACGGCTCGGACCATCTTGACAAACAGCGCAGCGCGTCGGATGCGGAGCGTATGACCGTGCTGAGCGCGCTGGGCTTTAGGATGATCGTCCTCACCGGGACTCAGTTTGCCCACCAGCTGCAATTGCATCGGGCGATGAACGCCATCGCGCTCGCTATGGGCCTTAAGTGCGACCGAAGCGAAGCGTTCCAGAAACGGCAAAACGACCTGCGAGAATTCGTGATTCGGCACTGGGACGGCGGCCTTTAGGGGCGCTTTGGTCCTTCTGCGGGGCGCTGCGGCAGGCAAACCATCACAACATTCGACGTTTTTTGCCAAAATCGGGAAAAGCATCGAATGTTGTGATGGTCTGTGTTGAGGATGGGCTTGGAAAGTCCGTTTTGCTCGAAGCGACCTGTCCTGTCGTACGGGTGTCGGCATGATTCTCTCGTGGGGTATTATGTTTTCCGAAGAATAAAACGCCGCGTGAGGGGAGGGCTGCGTGGACGGGCGCGTGCAACATGACGGTTTTGGCCGCGATATCAACTACCTGCGCATTGCCGTTACCGACAAGTGCAATTTCCGCTGCATTTACTGCATGCCGGCCGATGGCGTGGCACCCCGTGCGCACGATGAGCTGCTCAGCGCCGAGGAAATCGCCCGCTTTGTGCGCTTGGTGGCGGGGGAGGGCATTCGCCGCGTGCGCCTGACGGGTGGCGAGCCGCTGGTCAGCCGCCGTATCATCCCGCTCATTCGCGACATTCGCGCGATCCCGCAGATCGAGGACATCTCGCTCACCACCAACGGCGCCCTGCTGCCCAAGCTGGCACCGCAGCTCAAAGATGCTGGGCTTAACCGCGTCAACATCTCGCTCGACACACTCGATCCTACGCTCTTTGGAAAGATCACGCGCCTGGGTCGGCTCGAGCAGACCATGGCTGGCATCGACGCGGCGCTGGCTTGGGGCTTTGAGCCCGTTAAGGTCAACTGCGTTGTGGTGCGCCGGCTCAACCAGGATGTGGCGGCCCTCGCACGGCTGACCGTCGACCGCCCTATCCACCTGCGCTTTATCGAATACATGCCCATCGGCGACGAGCGCACCAGCTCGCATTGCGCTGTGGACCCGCATGCGCCCGCGCTCAATCCCGAGCTGTGGGACGCGAGCGATACCGTGCCGAGCGACGAGCTGCGGGCGCGCATCAATGCCGGGGCCGCTGCGGCGGGACTGGGCGAGCTCGAGCCGCTCGACATCAACGACGCTCCTGCCGGCGCGGGCCCTGCGCGCTATTGGCACTTTCCGGGCGCGGCGGGAACGGTCGGCTTCATTAGCGCCATGTCCAACCATTTTTGTGCGAATTGCAACCGTCTGCGCCTGACGGCCGATGGCAACGTGCGTCCGTGCCTGTTTAGCGATGCCGAGTATTCGGTGCGTGAGGCGCTGCGCCGTGGTGATGATATGCAGGTACTTTCGATTTGGCGCGATGCCGTGGCCCACAAACCGCAGGAACACGCGATAATTGAGGGCACGCAACGATTTATGTCCCAAATCGGAGGATGATCATATGGCCAAGAGCAGGTACGCCGATGCCACCAAGGCCGCTCGCAGGGCCGCGATGTCTGCCCACAAAGTCACGGCTGCGGCGAATGCTGGCAACGCCGACGCGTCCGCGCAGCCGACTGCCAGCGCTGTCGCCGAGCCCGCCCGCGACGCCCGTCGCGACGAGCTGACGCACGTGGACGCCAAGGGCGAGGTGCGCATGGTCGACGTGTCCGACAAGGCCGAGACCCATCGCATTGCTATCGCCGAGGGCACCATCCTCATGCATCCCGAGACGCAGGCCATGGTGCTGCAGGACCGCGCCAAAAAGGGCGACGTGCTTGCCTGCGCGCGCGTGGCGGGCATTATGGCCATCAAACGCACGAGCGACATCATTCCCATGTGCCATCCGTTGCTCATTACCAAGAGCAAGTGCGACATTGCGCCCATCGCTTCGGCGGGGACGCCGGCCGAGGACGTGCCCGAGGGCTGGGCGCCGGCGCGCGCGGACGGGCAGGTTGGCTTTCACGTACTGGTTACGGCCGGCGTGACGGGCAAGACGGGTATCGAGATGGAGGCCCTGACCGGCGCGAGCGCCGCGTGCCTGACCATCTATGACATGTGCAAGGCCGTCGATCGCGGCATGGAGATCGTCGACGTGCGCCTGCTGCACAAGGAGGGCGGCCGCTCGGGCATATGGGATCGTGCAGAGCGTCAGGCCGCTGCTGTTGAGGCCGTGGCCGCTGACGGTGCCGCGCCCGCGAGCGCACCCGTCGCCGTCGCGTCCGCAGCTCCGGCACCGGCCGTCCCCGCGATCGCGTTTATCGGCTACCAGAACTCGGGCAAGACCACACTCGTCGAGAAGGTTATCGCCGAGCTCACCCGCCGAGGCCTGCGCGTGGGTTCGCTCAAGCATCACGGGCACCACGGCTTTGATATCGATGTGCCCGCTAAGGATACGTGGCGCCATCACCAGGCCGGCTCCAAGCACGTGGGCCTCATCTGCGCCACGCGCTGGGCGGAGTACGCCGACACGCGCGAGGAGGACGAGATGCCCGCGCGCGAGCTGCTGTCGCGCTACAACGATGTCGACGTGGTGATCATCGAGGGCTACAAGACCGAGGGCTTCGACAACATCGTGGTCGCACGCTCCGGTGTCGACCGTCTGCGCGGCAAGAGCTCGCTCGACCTGGTCGACGGTCACACGCTGGCCCTTGCCTGCAACGAGGCCCTGGCGCGTCAGGCCTTCGATGCTGGCTTTGCGACTCGAGCCATCAACATCAACGACGCCCGAGCCATCTGCGACCTGATTCAAGATTATCTGGCCTAAAACCAGCCAAAAAGGGACAGGTTTATTTTGGTAGGTTTTATCTGGGCAAACGTCACTTCCACCACAAAGGGGACGGGCACCTTTGTGGTGGTTTTTGCTTTAGTAGATGTGTGGGACATGCCTTACAATCTACCAAGTAGTTCATGACGGGCGAAAAACGGAGAGAAGGGGCTTGATGCGTCCTTAATGTTTCATGCGGATAGATTGATTTGACAGACGGTGGCGAATGCCCGCCGCTCGCATTCGTATGAAACAAGGAGTCTCCATGCTCGCCTCTCTTTTCTCAAAGCCTCAACCATCGCTTTCCGTGCAGGCCAAGCGCCTGGTTGCGATGCGCTTTCTCATCTACACCGGTTTTCAGACCAGCTACTTTATCGGCGTCATCGGAACGCTCACCTATGCAGACAATGCCTCGGTCGTGGCGACATCGCTGGCCGTCCTTTTTATGAACGTATTCGTGATCTTGGGATCCTTCGCGGGTGGCGCGGCGCTCGACGCCTGGGGCCCGCGCCGTCATTTCTTTCTGAGCATCGTCGGCACGTTGACAACCGGCGCGGCAATCCTCGCCTTTGGCAGCGCGACCGGCATCGTCCTGCTCGGCGCGGTGCTGCTGGGCTTCGTGATGGGGTTCGCCCAGCCCATCGCCACATCCTATCCAGCCTACCTCACCGACGACCCCGCCGAGCTCAAAGACATCAACTCCGCCATCGCCATGTTTTCAAACGTGAGTATCATCGTTGGCCCCACACTTGGCGGCTTTGTCGCGGCGGCTGCGTCGTCGCGCGCGGTGTTCGTGCTTATGATGCTCTTTACCGCGTTGGCGCTCATTGCCGGCTGGGGCTTTAGACCGCAAGCAGGTCGCGTCGCCGCGCGCGAAAGTACTCCCGCGGACAGCGGTACAACGGCAATCACTGCCAGCCAAAGCTCCAACCCCAGCACGTTCGCCCGCGTCACCTTCGCGACAAGCATCAAGACAGTCTTCACCAACAGTATCCTCGCCTTGCTGTTCTGCATTATTTTCCTTTCAAACTTTGGCTACGGCGCCTTCGATCCGCTGGAGTCGTTCTTCTACCGTGATATTCTGCATGTCGGTGTCGAGTGGATGGGCTGGCTCTCGTCGGCCAGCGGTGTGGGCGCGGTGCTGGGCGCCGTGGTCGCGCTCCGCTTGCCGCCGCACCTGGTCAACCTTAAAACCCTGCTCGTGGCGCTCATGTCCGTGGGCCTGGGAAGTTTGCTCTATGTGGGGACACCGTACGTAGGCGTAGCTCTTGTCGGCCAGATTGCCCTAGGCGTGGCCTGGGGCGTCGTCAATCCGCTCCACAACACGATCGTGCAAACGACGGCCCCGCTCGAGCAACTCGGTCGCGTCAACTCGGTCATGGGCTTTGGCAACATGTTCGCCGGCGTGGCCCCGCTGGCGATTGCCCCGTGGCTGGCGGCGACATTTGGCGTGCAACAGACGCTCGTTGGTGCGGGCATGGTCGTGACGGCAGTTCCTGCGGCGTTGCTGCTGTTTGGCCGCTGGCACTTGGATCGTGCCGCAAGGCAGTAAAAACCATCACAACATTCGATGAAAATCGCGATTTTGCCGAAAAACGTCGAATGTTGTGATGCTTTGCGTCTCGGGCCAGGCCACCCTTCGGGTTCGGCCACCACAAGGGGGCAGGCACCTTTGTGGCGATCGGGTCCCAACGGCCTGTGCCTTGGTATACCATGTACGCCGTTCACGAATACACCCCGCACCGCCGCACAACCCAGAAAGGCCCCCATGGACACCACCTTCAGCCACATCAAAGCCGTGTTCTGCGATATCGACGGCACGCTGCTCACGAGCCAGCACACGGTGTCCCCGCGCACCGTGGCGGCGATCCGCGCCCTGCGCGAGCGCGGCGTGCTCTTTGGCCTGTGCACCGGGCGCGACGCCCACGCGACCGAGGCCATGTACGAGCTCTGGGGCATCAAAGGCCTGGTGGACGTGCTCGTGGGCTGCGGTGGCGCCGAGGTCATCGACCGTGCGCACGACATCAACGAGCTGAGCTATCCGCTGCCGGGCGAGACCATCGCGCGCATCTGCGAGCACATGGCGGACCTTCCGGCAACGCCCGTCTGCCCCCGAGACGGCGTGTTCTACGTGCCCGAGAGCAACGCGTGCGTCGAGCACCTGTCGCGTGTCGACGGCGTGCCCTACAAGGTGGTCGATTTTGCCGAGTTCTTGCGCGAGCCGCAGCCCAAGGTGATGTTTACCATGGCGCCCGAGGTGATGCCGCGGGTGATTGAGCGGGCGTCGACGTTTGCCGATGACACTGTTAAGGCGGCGGCTCTGCAAACCACGCAGCGGCTCTACGAGTTCATGGATCCGCGCGTGTCCAAGACGCGCGGCCTTGTGCGCGTGGCGGAGCTCAACGACATGGAGCTCCAGGACATCTGCGTGTTTGGCGATGCGGACAACGATACCTGCATGGTGGCTGACGCCGGCGTGGGCGTGGCCATGGCAAACGGCAGCGACGCCACCCGTGCCGCCGCCGACTTTGTAACCGCGAGCAACGACAAAGACGGCATCGCGATCTTTATCGAGGAGCATCTGCTGTAGCACTGGGGCAGAACCACCACAAAGGAGGCAGACACCTTTGCGGTAGCCTCAGACGAGATGGGCGAATTGATGCCTAAAAACTGCGCGCAAATTCAAATTTGGTTGTATGAACATCTCGCTTCTAACCACCGATGGGTTAAAGATATTCCCATCAATTTGGTAATCTATTCCTCCCGGTTAATGATCTACCGTTCACGGTCGATTTTCGACCGTTCACAGGATGTTCGCTCTTGAGCAAAATGTTGTGCAAATAAATAAAATGCTATTAAAAAATGATAACTAGCTTAATTACCAGTAGAAATAGATATTTCATAGCGAATAAACGAAGGTAAATCCGAGCAAATGTCAAGAGAATTGAGAATTCGCTACAAAACTATCGGTATTTTTGCTTAGATGTTCAAACAATCGTTACAATATGAACTATAAGCGTGCGCAATTACAGATTGCGCAGATACGTTTGATAGTGAAAGAGCAAGATCGCGGTCTCTTGGGGAGGAGACAACGATGAAAGCGAATTCGGACAAATCTAAGCAGAGTAATAAAGCGACGCGCCGTGTACTGGCAGGCGTTTTGTGCGGAGCCTCCGTTTTGAGCCTGGTACTGTCGCTCGTCATGCCTCCGATCTCGCAGGCCATTGCCAACGACGCCCAGACAGATTCTACCGAGGAAACTGTGATGGGGGGGGGTTCCTCAAGTGAGTCTACTGATGTAGAAAACACCAACAACGGGGATACCGAAAACCAGAATAGTGACGATGTCGAAAACGGCGTGGGCGATCCCCAACCGGAGGAGCAGCCCAAGGACGAGTCGCAGGCAGAAGATAATGAAGCGGTCGACGATGGCACTGTCTCGGTAGCCGAAGAAGCTGCGGAGAACGAAGAAGCAGCCACGGCTATTGCTAATGGCGGTGAATTGCGAGATAAGCTTCAGGGCGTTGGGGAAAATCAAGCTGTTAGCTTTGAGCTTGCAAACGATATCGACTATCCCGGCGAAATCAAACTTGAGAAGAGCGGCAGCAATATAACGCTGGACTTAAGCGGCCATAAAATCACGCATTCGGGCGACAATTCAAATAAGCCGCTCTTCAACATCACCAATAACGCGGCGCTTACAGTTAAAGATTCTAACCAAGGGTCTGATCAAAAGCAGACTTCGGATGGCGGCAATAATGGGCGAGTTGCCTCGATGGACTACGACACCAGCTCTGGCATTCCGACCAAACTCACGTATTACGTGACCGAATCTACGCCGAACGGTACGGGGACAACCGAGACTCTCTATAGGCACGAGGTCAGCATCAACGGTGCCATCGTGGGTACCGCTGCCGGCTCCACGATGAGGCTCATCAACGTTTATGCGGGCGGTACGTTTAATCTTGATAGCGGTGTAATTACCCAACAGTATAATTGCAATGTTGGCAACCTCATCTATGCCGAGAACGGCTCTACTGTCAACATGAGCGGTGGCTATGTGTGTGGCGCTTCTAGCTCGGGTGCGGGCGCGGGCATTAAGGTGTCCAACGATAAAGGTAAGGCCTCGACCCTAAAACTGACCGGTGGCGTAATTGCCGGCAACAGCGCTCCTAGTGGCGGCGGTGTGTATGCTGGAGGTTCCACGGTCACCATAACTGGTGGCGTAATCTCCGGCAACAGCACACTTCCTTCTGGCACTGGTTTCGGCGGCGGCATCATGGCCGAAGGCGGCAGCGTCACTGTTTCCGGTGGCTACATCACTAACAATAAATATGCCAATTTCTGTGGCGAAGATGGTTATGGCGATCATGGCGGCGCTGGACTTGCCGCTAGAAACGGTACTCATGTCACCATTTCGGGCGGCCAGATTACCGGCAACTACTCCGAGGAAGCCGGCGGCGGTGTTTATGTCACGGATGTCAACCGTAATACTCAACCCCGTACGGGTATGGCGTGGCTGAAAATCACGGGAGGAATTATTGCCTCTAACGTGAGCTACCGATCTGAAGGTGCCGGCATTCGAGTGGGCCAGATGGTTGACGCGATGATAAATGGGTCGTCAAACGATAGCCCAGTCTACATCACTAATAACTCTTGCATGTCTCGCTTTGACTGGGGCGGAGGCGGTATCTTTGTCCAGGGAAACTCGGATTTGGGCAAGGAGAAGACTGCTGGTAGGCTATTCATATATAACTCGTACATTAGCGCCAATACCGCTGGCGGCTATGGCGGTGGCGTTGCAGTCTGCCCTACGGGCAAGACGTTGGTAACGAACACTGAGGGCACAGCAATCTTTGGCAATTCGTCTGCCAAAGATCAGCAGGACGCAAAAGCTGATTATAATTCTGAAAAGAATAGCGGTAACGAAGGCACCCCTCACCTATCCGCTGGTGGCTACGAAGGCCTTGAACACAAAAAGAACCAGGATACTGACGCCTACAATGCCAAAGAGTTTCGCGAAAACGGCCACGCGGACTTCTTCCTTGCGGCGGAGGATCATAAGACCCCGATCGCGGCGGTGATTGGCAAAATGCTTGGCGGCGGTGACGCCAAATACAAGGGAAGTAAAGAGCTTACGCAAGCCATTACTATCCCCGCTAACGGTGGCGTGCAGGTATATAAAAGCATCGGCCTGAGCTCGGGTGTTACAGCTCAAGGCGAAGCCGCGATCAATGCGCAAAAAGTTGCGACAACGTTCATCACCGGCAACTATTCCTGGGACCATGGCGGCGGCATCATGTCGAACGGCGACCTGTACATGGGCGCGCCTGAGGACACGTATGTCTATCCGAGCCTCAAGCTCAAGGCGACCAAGGTACTACGTAATTCGCAGACAAATGTGAACGAGAAGCTCGAAGAGAATCAGTTTACCTTTAGGGTCTACCGCAAGGACTCAACCGACCCTTTGGCTAGCGCGACATTCAATCGTAACGTTTGCACCGAGGTTGGAACTGCAAAAAATGACGCAAGCGGTAACATCACGTTTGATCTTGATGAACAGTTCGCAACGAGTGGTACAGCTGACATAACCACTATCACATACTACTTGGTCGAAGATTCCGGCGCTGAACCGGGTATCACGTACGACTCCGCTGTGTATGAGATTGTGGTAAAAGCCAAGGATAACCCGACCGAGCTCATGACTGTTCCGAAAAAGAACGACCCGAACCAGCAGGTAGCTCTCAAGATCCATAACTACACAATTGAAAACGTCAGTGTGACCAAGCACAAACTCGACAAGTCTTCTGGGGAGTGGGACAACGTAGAACCGTGGGGCGTAGTGCAGGATAGCAACGGCTATTATTCGATTGCCAACCCCGATGGATCAAAGACCTTCACCAACAAGTACACTCCGTACGAATCTACCGGCTCCTGGACGCCTGTGGCGACCAAGGTCGTTAAGGGTGGCGAGATGAAGGAGTTTACGCTCGAGTTTGCGGATAACACGGGCTTCAAAGAAGCCGAGACGGTTAAGACCGACCCCGACGGCGTGATTACCACTACTGCCGACGGCGACAAATCCCAGACCCTGGGCTTCGGCGAGATTAATTACAATCTTGCCAGTCTGAAGCAGAGTGATTCTGATGTTCCGGGCCGTGGCGCTTCCAAGACCTTCACGTACTATATGTGCGAGAAGGACGATAGCTCGATTTTCTCGCATTACAAGTTCGATAATTCGGTCTACAGGTTCACGGTTACGGCAACGGATAACACCGAAGGAAGGATCGACTGTGCGGTGACCTACATGAAGGGAACCGTTGACTCCGATGGCAACTGGAAAGCAGACGTCGGTGCCGAAGAACAGAACCTCACCGAGTCCACCCCTACCTTCACCAACACCTACTCCACCTCTTTGCCCCTTTCTGGTATGTCGGGCGTCA
>URDE01000004.1:0-43178 GCA_900546525.1 uncultured Collinsella sp. | reverse complement strand
CCATACAACGCGTTAAGAAAAGACGAGCGCTTCTTGCCAATTGAGCGGCAAGAAGCGCTCGTCTTTTGCATTTGTTTTTGGGCAGAACGTCCCGCCTCCGCTAGAGTCCCTGGACCGCTACACCCACGAGGTTTGGACCGGTGTGGACAAGAAGCGCGGGGCTGATGTCGGAGCGGACGATCTCCACCGCGTTGGCCACGCGCTCGCGCAGGGCCTGCTCCATGCGGTCGTAAAGGTCGGCGTAGGCCGAGGTGTAGCTCACGGCAAAGCGCACCTTGGGGTGCTTCTCGGCGATGGCGGCGACGAGCTTGACCTCGGTGCGATGCGGTACTTGCATAGCCATTTCGTGTGCGCGAGGCTGTCGGCTTTCTGGGCCACAGCAATCACATTCCCCCTAGCATGATGACCTGAACAATCCTCATGCTAGGGGGAAGGTTTTTGTCGCGTAGCGGAAATTGGCCTCCACCCGCTGAGCGGGTGGCTTTCTATGCCGCGCGTGCCGTGCGGCACGGACTAAAGTCCATGAATAAAAACGAGGAAGGCCACGTCCGACCTCCCTCGCAAAGGGTCTCTGATTACTCCCACTCATTGGGGACAGACTTAAATGAGTGCTCTTGTTTGGGACGTTCTTAAACGACTAGCCTATGGGGACAGTCTTTTGATCAATATATTTGGCCATCTGGGATGGGCTTCAACGAAAGCGGCACTTAGGGACTTTCCCTAGGTGCCGGCACATAGGGACGTTCCCCAGGTGCCGGCAGTTTGGGACGGTCCTTTGATGTCTGATGCCCCCAGAGGGGTGAGAAGTAATACAGCCTGCTCTGTCTTTTAGGGCTTTGTTGTTCCGCCCCTTTATGTTTCGCAAGGATCCTCGCATGCGCATTTACGCGCATAGTCTTGCGCGACAATGCGCATAACGGCACAAACATGTGCAAACTATGGCTAAATAGTGACTGAAAAGCAAATAGACACGCAAATACGAGCAAATACGAGCGCAATTGTGCGAATATAGGGCTGTTAGAAATGAAGAACTTTCGATGACTCAGGAGGCACATGATGGCAGATTACAAACAGGCTCCGCTCGACGCCGAGGCAGCCGCAAAGGCGGCGTTTGCCTCGGTTCAGGATCAGCCGTTCCCTAACGACATCTTTACGGCACCCGAGCTTCGCTGGGCTGTGATCGGTTGCGGCGTTATTGCCAACCAAATGGCCCAGTCCCTCGCTCTGGCCGGCCGCAAGCTCGCGGGTGTCGCCAACCGTACGCTGTCCAAGGCCCAGGCTTTTGCCGAGCAGTATGGCGTCGAGAAGGTGTACGAGACCGTTGAGGACCTCTACGCCGATCCGGACATCGATGCCGTCTATATCACCACGCCGCACAACACGCATATCACCTATCTGCGTGCCGCGCTGGCCGCCGGCAAGCATGTGCTCTGCGAGAAGGCCATTACCCTCAACTCCGCCGAGCTCGACGAGGCCCGTGCCATCGCCGATGAGCACAACGTGGTCCTTATGGACGCCACCACGGTGCTCCACATGCCGCTATATCAGGAGCTGCGCCGTCGCATGGATGCCGGCGAGTTTGGCCGCATGAACCTTGCCCAGCTCAACTTTGGCAGCTATAAGGAGTACGGTGACCTGACCAACCGCTTCTACAACCGCAGTCTTGCCGGCGGCGCCATGCTCGACATTGGCGTGTATGCGCTCTCCGTCATGCGCCTGTTTATGGCCAGCCAACCCGCTGAGGTTGTTTCGCTGGGCAACACCTGTGAGACCGGTGTCGACGTTGCGGGCGGCATTGTCTGCCGTAATGCTGAGCAGCAGCTGGGCGTTGTGAGCCTTACGCTCCACTCCAAGCAGCCCAAGCGCTCGGTCATCAGTTTCGATAAGTGCTATATCGAGGTCAACGAGTATCCGCGCGCCGACCATGCGACCATCGTGTGGACTGCGAACGGTCACCGTGAGGAGCTCCACGCTGGCACCGAGGCATACGCTCTGTGCTACGAGATGGCCGACCTGGAGAAGGCCGTTGCCGGCGATGATTCGAAGCGCGAGCTTCTGGACTATGCTTCTGATGTTATGGAGCTGATGACCAAGCTCCGCGCCGACTGGGGAGTCGTGTACCCCGAGGAGGAGTAAGCGATGCTTGCGGAAGATAGACTCAACGCAATCGTGTCGATGGTGCAGCAGGCCGGCTCGGTTACCGTGCCGGAGCTTGCTGAGGCCCTGGGCGTGACGGCGTCTACCATTCGGCGCGACCTGCAGACGCTCGACCGCGCACACCGTATCGCCAAGGTACACGGAGGCGCGACGAGTCTGGAGCGCGCGCACGTGACGCGCGACCTGACGATCGGCGAGCGCAGCGATCTCCATAACGATGACAAGGAGCGCATCTGCGCCCGTGCCGCGGCCCTGGTGGAGCCCGATAGCTTTGTGTATATCGATTCGGGATCGACGACGCTCAAGCTCATCGAGCATCTTCCGCGCCTTGAGGGCGTCACCTATGTGACTGATTCCGTGCTTCACGCTCAGCACCTCGCCTTGCGCGGCATGCGCACCGTTGTGCTTGGCGGCGAGCTCAAGCCCGAGACCGAGGCGCTCGTCGGTCCCGATGCCTTGGCAACTCTGGACCGCTATAACTTCAACTGCGGCTTTTGGGGTTCCAATGGCATCGCCGCCGAGCAAGGTCTCACCACACCGGATATCGAGGAAGCGCAGGTCAAGCGTGTCTCGATGCGCCATACCGCCAAACGCTTCGTAATCTCGGACGCCAGCAAATTTGGCATGGTGGCGCCCGTCAAGTTCGCGGACTTTCGTGATGCAACGATCATCACTGCGGGCGAGGTACCCGCCAAGTACCAGTCGATGGACAACGTCATCACGGTCTAGCGATGGGACAAGGCCAAAGCCACCACAAAGGCGCCTGGCCCCATTGTGGTGGTTAGCAACGAAAACCGAATAGTTTTCTCAATAGAAAAGCGGCAACGTCCATTACGGGCGTTGCCGCTTTCGTTGTCTACCGGTTTGTCTAAGTCTGTAACAACTAGACCGTTAAAAGTGGGCCAGGTGTTACAGATTGAGATTTTCCCTTAAGGGGGATACGAATGTCTCGATCTGTAACAGATAGACCGGAAAAAGGGTTCTAACTGTTACGGATCGAGACGTTTTGGGACCGCGGCTGAGCCATTGCGGCAAAACCACCACAAAGGTGCCTGTCCCCATTGTGGTGGTTTAGGGCTCCCAGGGGCAGGGGGCTTCGATGTGGATGTGCTCGCCGGTTACGGGATGCGTGAAGGACACGCTGTGGGCGTGGAGCATCAGACCGCAGGGACGCGGCGTGCCGTAGAGCTCGTCGCCTACCAGGGGATGACGCTCGCTCGCCAGATGCACACGGATTTGGTGCTTGCGGCCGGTGAGCAGCTCGACATCGATATACGAGCGCGTGGGCAGGCCACGACGGCTCTTGAGGCGCTTGAGCACCTTCACACGCGTCTGTGACGGCTTGCCGCTGGCGCCGACGCGCATCTTTCGGCTGTCGTGCCGGTCGCGGGCGATGGGCTTGTCGATGAGCTTTTCGTTCCAGTCGATTTTGCCCTCGGCGAGCGCCAGGTAGTGCTTCTCGAAAGCGTGGTCGATGATCATCTGGTCAAAGGCGGGCTGCGTCTGCTTGTCGAGCGAGAACAGCACCACGCCGGTGGTGTCGCGGTCCAGGCGGTTGAGCGGCTGCATGTCGGTCGCGGCAAAGCCGTCGCCCATTGCCAGCAGCAGGTCGCTGGCGTAGTCGGTGAGCGTGCGCTCGCCGGTGCCGTCGCCGTGGACGATCATGCCGGCGGGCTTGTCGATGGCCATGAGCCAGGCGTCGCAGTAGAGGACTTGAGGTTCTTCGTTCACGTGTAAGCCTTTCGGTTAACTGATTCCCACAAACATGCAGCCCGAGGTCGCCCCGCGTAGGCGGGCGGCCGGCTTGCGGCCGGCTTGCGCGGCCTCGACGGCACGACGGACGCGGGCGACGGCACGGCCCACCTCATCCGTCTCGAGCAGCGTTCCGTCCACCATGAGACGACGCACGCCGGCATCGAGCAGCTGAGGGACCTGCGGCGTGAGGTCGATGGGGTAGGCATCGTACAGGCGAGAGCGGCCGTGGATATCGGTGCGGACGGGCATGACCTTTCCGTCGATATTCTTGAGCGAGAGCTTGCGGGCGCGCAGACGGCAGTTGGCGCAATCGTGGATGCAGCCGTTGGCAACCTGCAGAATGCAGTGCTCGCTTGTCATGACGCGCGGGCGGCCAAAGACGGTGATGCCCAGAGCCGCGGGCGTGGCGGCGCCGAGCGAGACAATCTCGTCGATCGTGATTTCGGGCGAGAGCCAAAACGCACCGGCTCCGCGCTCGGCAAGCGCCTCCATGCAGGGCGTGTTGTGCACCGGCAGGCAAGAGCGAATCTCGGCCGTGGCGCCGGCATGCGCGGCTACGGCGAGCTCGGAGATATTGCCGACGGCGACGGTGGCTCCAGCATTGATCCAGGGATCGACGCGCTCGTGGTCGACGGCGCGGCAGACCTCGTCGAGTACAGGCACGATACCCTGCTCAAATGCATCGGCGGGGGAGAGCCCGGCCGCATCGAGCGCGTCGGTGGTCATGTAGATGCGCGTTGCACCCTCCACGCGCGCTGCCTCGGCGGCTTCGAGCGAGGTGACGGTGGCGCAGATCTGCGGCTCGTCGCGGTAGTGCTCGGGCATGGGGCGCGTGCATTTGTCGAGCACCGGCAACTCGAGCGTTTTCGCGCGCTCCTCGTACGGTGCGAGAATGGCCTCCTCCAGCGCCTTGCAGGCGGCAGCGCGCACCTTGTGCACAGCGGAGAAGCCCATGCCGCAGCCCTCATCGAGCGTCACATCAAAGCTCGCTGCCTCAAAGGGCGAAGAGCCCATGCGGCCCACATGCTCAACCAGGTCTGCCGCCTCGACGGCGCGGGTCTTGGCGGCCTCGACGGTAAAGCCGGTGGCGGTGGCGGTAAGCGCGGGGTCGTCGCAGCAGGTGAGCGTAACGGTAAACGGCTCGCCCAGACGCGCCACGACGGACACATCTACGGCGCGGCGGCGCAGCACATCGCGCTTGAGCGCGGCGCCGGCAGCGTCAATGGCGCGCTGACTGCGAATCACGCGCACACGGCAACCCTCGGGCATGCTACGGGGCACGCGGCACTCGATGATATCGCCGGCTGCGGCATCATCGGCGGCAATGGTGGTCAGGAATTGGTCGAACTCATCGTCGTGGCGAAGCTCCAGCAGGTCGCCCTTGCCCACGGGCTCAAACAGCTCAATACGGGCGATGGCGGCACGGCGACGGCGGTCGTCGGGCTTGAGGCCGCGCACATCGCGGTTGGCCGGGCGGCTGCCCAGCACCGTGCCCACGATCTGGCCGCGGTTGTTGGAACGCTCGTAGCTCATCATCTCGTCGCCCGAGGTGCCGTCCTGATAGGCGTGCGTAAAGTCGCGGTTGAAGCAGCGCTTGAGCTGGCGCTGGCGGGCGGCTTCCTCGTCCTTGGCAACGGTGGCTCCGGATAGCATGTCGTCAATTTCGTGACGATACACATCAACGATGGAGTACACGTAATCGGGCGCCTTCATGCGGCCCTCGAGCTTGAGCGATGCGGCACCGGCGTCATACAGACGGCGAACAAGCTGCGAAGTGTTGGTGTCGCGCGGGCATAGCGCACGCTCGCGGCCGGCGGGGGAGAGCGCGCGGCCGTTCTCGTCGATCAACTCGTAAGGCAGGCGACAGGGCTGAGCGCACATGCCGCGGTTGGCCGAGCGGCCCGCCATGGCAAAGCTCGACAGCAGGCACAGACCCGAGTAGCAAAAGCAGATGGCGCCGTGGCTAAAGACCTCAAGGTCCACATCGGGCGCGGCATCGTGAATGGCGGCAATCTCGTCGATGGAAAGCTCGCGCGAGAGGGTCACGCGGTCGGCGCCCTGCTCGCGGCACCAAAGGGTTCCGCGGTCGTCGTGGATGTTTGCTTGGGTTGAGATGTGCGTCTCGATGCCGGGCATGGTGCGCTTGACCTCAAAGAACAGACCCCAGTCCTGGATGATGAAGGCGTCAGCGCCCAGCGTGGAGCAGCGATGGATGAGTTGCAGCGCATCGCCCATCTCGGACTGCTTGATGACGATGTTGACCGTAACGTAGACGCGCGACCCGGCCAGGTGCGCGGCGCGGCAGGCTTGCTCAAAGGCCTCGTCGGTAAAGTTGGTGGCCTTGCGCCGGGCGTTGAAGCTGCCCATGCCGCAGTAGATGGCGTCTGCCCCGGCAGCGAGTGCGGCGGCAAAGGGCTCCGGGCCTCCGGCGGGGGCCAAGAGCTCGGGTCTGCGGTTGGTGGTTCGACTGGCGGTTGCGGTCATATCCTGCCTTTCAAAATGCTCAGATGCTCAAAAGTATAGTGGTGCTGTTGCGGCAGGCGATGTCCGTGCTCCAAGCGGGATAAAGTCTTCAGCAGCTTAGGCTGGCTGACCCCGTGGAGAACCGTTCAGCGGTTCGGGGAAACCGTTGGGCGATAAAATATTCTCGCAGGCTGATAATATTCTTGCATCAAACGGAAACCTTGAGTACTATCCCAATCAAGCGCGGTGTTCAGGCCGAACTGTGCCTCCCGGTGCGAACACCGCGCTCACGCTCTCTATTTGATCGTAAGGAGAAAAACATGAGCAAGACTGTCGTGTCTTCCGATAAAGCACCCGCAGCCATCGGCCCGTATTCCCCCGGTATCCAGGCCGGCAACATGGTGTTCCTGTCCGGCCAGCTGGGCATCGACCCCGCAACCGGCAAGATGCCCGAGGGCGTCGAGGCCCAGGCCAAGCAGTCCCTCGCCAACGTCGAGGCCCTGCTGACCGCTGCCGGCGCCACCTTTGCCGATGTCGTCAAGACTACGGTCTACCTGGCCGACATCGCCGACTTCGCCGCCGTGAACGAGATCTACGCTTCCAAGTTCGAGGCCCCGTTCCCCGCGCGCAGCGCTTTCCAGGTTGCCGCTCTTCCGGCCGGCGGTCTGGTCGAGATCGAGGTCGTCGCCGCTCTCTAAGACGTTGGCGAAAACAAAACATGACATGCAAAAAGACCCTGCAGTGCGTGTGAACTGCAGGGTCTTTTGTCAAGCGATGCGACAAAAATGATCCGTTTCCCTCCGTCCCCAAGGGTTAACGTTTAGCCTTCCTTGCGGACTTTTTGCAGGTAGCGGTAGACGCTGGGCTCCGAGATGCCCAGCGCGGTGGCGGCGCAGGCCACGGCGCCCTTGAGCATGAACACTCCGTTGCCGTTGAGGTGGCGAATGACGTCCACGCGGTCGCTCTGACCAAGCGACGCTACATCCAGCCCGCGCGCGCTCAGCAACTCGGCAATGCTGCGGTCGATGAGCTCCTGTGTGGACTCCGAAAGGCTTTCGACCTCGATAGGGGCGGGCTCCGTGCGCGTCGGCGCCGCGTCGAAGCACGCCATGAGCTGCTGCGCCATGGCGTTGATGGAGCGCACGGTCGAGAGGTCGGTGTTGACGCAGAGCATACCGACGATCTCGTCATTCTCGCGGATAAAGTATGTCGCTGACTCCAACGTCTTGCCTCCGGCGCCGCGGCCCTCGTAGCCCGTAATAAACGGCAGGTCGCGATACTTGGCGTCGTGCATGATCTTGAGTGCCAGATCGGTGGCGGGACCGCCGACCTTGCGGCCGCTCACGATGCCGTTGCGAATATCGACGATGGCGTGGTCGGGATCCGAGAAATCGTGCAGCACGATTTCGCTGTTTTTGCCGAGTATCTGCTCCAGAAAATCGACCATCGGCAAAAAGCGACGTACGGTCTCGTTCACGGGCAACTCCTTTGGGTGAAATCGGAAATGTTCATAACAATTTTTTATCATGGTAACACGCTGCTCATCATCTCGTATATCCGCAGGTACATGACGTAATAGAGACGAACGGTAGGAATTTGGCGGTAAACGGTTGACCAAAAGAAAAGTTAGATGTTATTTTGAACAGACACATTCCTGACCTGCGGAAATGCATTGTCTCAGCTGAAGAATAGTCTGATAACAAAAAATTATTATTGAGAATGAGAATCATCTTTAATACGATATGCAACGAAGGCACAACCTCAACCCCGCACTGCGTCACAATAGAGCGTTAGATGCGAAAACAACTACTTCGAGGATTGGTGGTCAAATGACCCAGGAGACGGTTACGAACGGCACTGAAGCCCTGTTCACTCGCGAAGGCATGCCGCCCGTTAAGGAAATGATCCCGTGTGCCCTTCAGCATGTACTGGCATCGTTTGCCGGCATCATTACCCCGGCGGTCATCATGGCCGGCGTCTACGGCTTTAATAGCCAGCAGAGCACCGACATCATCCAGGTCGCCCTCATTCTTTCGGCAATCGACACGGCCCTTCAGGCCTTCGCTCCCTTCCGTCGCATCGGCGGCGGCCTGCCCATCGTCATGGGCGTTTCGTTCGCGTTCCTGCCGGCCCTTCAGGCCATGGGCGCCTCGGGCTTTAGCTTTGGCGCACTGCTGGGCGGCGAGATCGTCGGCGGCGCCGTTGCGGTCCTCTTTGGTCTGGCCTACAGCAAGATCAAGTGGCTGTTCCCGCCCGTCGTGACCGGTACGGTCATCTTCTCCATTGGCGTCTCTCTCTATCCCACGGCCGTCAAGTATATGGCCGGCGGTATGGGTACGCCGTTGTGGGGCACCCCGCAGGCCTGGTGCGTCGCTCTCATCACCTTCGCCGTGGTCTTTGCGCTCGCCAACTTTGGCAAGGGCACGCTCAAGTTGGGCTCTGTGTTCTTTGGCATGATCGTTGGTATGATCGTCTCCATCCCCTTTGGCATGATCGACTTCTCCAGCGTCGCCACCGCTCAGGTCTTCGCCCTTCCCAAGCTCATGCCCTACGCGCTCGAGTTTGATCCCGAGGTCTGCATTACCCTCGCCGTCGTGTTCCCCATGGTTGCCATCCAGGTTATCGGTGACGTCTCCGCCGCCTGCCTGGGCTCCATCGACCGTATGCCCACCGAGCGCGAGCTCTCCGGCGCTATCGTGTCCCAGGGCCTCACCTCTATGGTCGGCGGTCTGCTGGGCGGTCTTCCTACCAGCGCCCTTGGCCAGAACGTGGGCATCATCTGCTCCAACAAGGTCGTCAACAAGTGGGTCTTTGTGATCATTGCGGCCGTCTTTGCCATCGCCGGTCTGTTCCCGCAGCTCTCTGCCGTCCTTTCCGCTATCCCGCAGCCCGTCATCGGCGGCGCGACCGTCGGCGTCTTTGGCACCATCACCATGAACGGCGTGCGCATGTTCACCCGCGAGGGCCTCACGCAGCGCACTACCACCATCGTCGGCACCTCCGTCGTCTTTGGCCTGGGTATCTGGATGGCCAGCGGTTGCCTTGCCGGCGAGGGTATGCCCGCCTGGGTGTCCACCGTCATCGGCTCCAATGCCGTAACCCCCACCGCCATCATGGCCATTGTCCTTAACCTGATCCTTCCGCAGACGCCGGTCGTGGCTCAGCACATCGATGCTGCCAAGGACGCTGCCGTGGATCTGGTCTTGCCCGAGAGCAAGAAGTAACCAATTCGGTGCTATTCGTCGGCGGACGCATCGCCTCGTCCGCCGACGCCATGCGGCGCCAAGCCGCACTTCAAAGGGTTTGTCCCTTTGGTGAAGCGTTGACGGGAGAGGGCCCGTTTCCGGTGTAGGCCGGCGCTTCGCACTCCGCCATGTCAGAGGTGTCAAACCCCGCCTCTGATGTTGAAGGGAGCATCCATGCTTCTGGTCGCTAACGGTTCCGTCTTTACCCGCAACGCTCAGACCCCGTTCATTCCAAACGGTGCGGTCGCCATTGACGGAGATACGATCGTCGAAGTGGGCCCCGAGCGCGAGCTCAAGGCCAAGTACCCGGATGCCGAGTACGTCGATGCCCAGGGCAACCTCATCATGCCCGGACTCATCAACTGCCACACCCACATCTACTCGGGTCTGGCCCGCGGCCTTGCCATTAAGGGCTGCAACCCCACCAACTTCCTGGAGAATCTTGAGCAGCAGTGGTGGAAGATCGACGACAACCTGACGCTCGACGGCACCAAGGCCAGCGCCTATGCTACGATTTTGGACTCCATCCGTGATGGCGTCACCACGATCTTCGATCACCATGCGAGCTTCTGCGAGATCCCGGGAAGCCTTTTTACCATTAAGGATGCAGCTCAGGAGCTGGGCATGCGTTCGTGCCTGTGCTACGAGGTCTCCGATCGCCGCGGCCAGGAAAAGTGCGACCAGGCCATTGCCGAGAACGCCGAATTTGCCCAGTGGGCCGCCAAGGAGCGTCGCGATAACGACAACCACATGATCGCCGCCATGTTTGGCGGACATGCTACCTTTACGCTTTCGGACGAGACCATGGATAAGATGGCCGAGGCCAACAACGGCCTGACCGGCTTCCACATCCATGTGTGCGAGGGCATGAACGACGTGTGGGATTCCCGCCTCAACCGCGGTGGTATCAGCCCCGTCGAGCGCCTGCTGCAGCACAACCTGCTGGGTCCCGACACCATGCTCGGCCACTGCATCCACGTGACGCCTGCCGAGATGGATATCGTCAAGGAGTCCGGCACTTGGCTGGTCAACAACCCCGAATCCAATATGGGCAACGCCGTGGGCTGCGCCCCCGTGCTCGAGTTCTTCCGCCGCGGCATTCCCGTGTGCATGGGCACCGACGCCTACACCCACGATATGCTCGAGAGCCTTAAGGTCTTCCTGATCATTCAGCGCCACAACGCCGCCATGCCCAACGTGGGCTGGTGTGAGGCCATGACCATGCTGTTCGAGAACAACGCCAAGATGGCGAGCAAGTACTTCGATCGCAAGCTCGGTGTGCTCGAGGCCGGCGCTGCCGCCGACGTTATCGTTATGGACTACAAGCCCTTTACGCCGCTGAGCGAGGAGAATATCGACGGCCACATGCTCTTTGGCATGATGGGCAAAAACTGCCGCACCACCATCATCAACGGCCGCGTCCTGTACAAGGATCGCGAGTTCGTTGGCATTGATGAGGACAAGATCAACGCGTGGACCATGGCCGAGTCCAAGAAGCTCTGGAGCACGCTCAACGATCGCACCTACTAATTCACAAGTAGATTCGCGCGCGTCGGATGTTTCGCCGCATCCGACGCGCGTATAGGCGGCCTCCGCGGGGTCGCCGGCGCTGTGCTAGCGCTACACCGTATTTGCGCCCGCCGCGCGGTCTCGCCGGGCGTTACAGAGAGGAGCTCATTATGAGCGACATCATGAGGCCGATCCCGTTTTCGCAGCTGATGAACTGGATCATCGAGGAACACAAGACTCAGGGCGCCGTCTTTGGCGTGCGCAAGATGGTCGCGACCAACCAGGAGGGTGCGCTTCCCATTTTTGACGAGCGCATCGAGACTCCGTTTGGCCCGGCCGCCGGTCCCAACACGCAGCTTGCCCAGAACATCGTGGCCTCTTATGTGGCCGGTTCCCGCTTCTTTGAGCTTAAGACCGTTCAGGTTATGGACGGCGAGGAGCTCTCCAAGTGCGTTAACAAGCCCTGTATCGTGGCGCAGGACGAGTGCTACAACTGCGAGTGGTCGACCGAGCTCGAGGTTCCGCAGGCTTTTGCCGAGTACGTGAAGGCATGGTTCGCCTGCCACCTCATCGCTCGCGAGTACGGCCTAGGTAGCCCGGACGGCTTTGTCTTCAACATGTCCGTGGGCTATGACCTCGAGGGCATCAAGAGTCCCAAGGTCGACGCCTACATCGAGGGCATGAAGGACGCCAGCGGCTCTGACGTCTGGAACGAGTGCCGTGCCTGGGCGCTCGCCAACCTGGATAAGTTTGAGCATGTCGACGCCGCGTTTGTCGAGTCCATCCCGGCACGCGTTTCCAACTCCATCACCGAGTCCACCCTGCATGGCTGCCCGCCGGCGGAGATCGAGCGCATCGCGACCTATCTGATTACCGAGAAGGGTCTCAACACCTACATCAAGTGCAACCCCACGCTGCTGGGCTATGAGTTTGCCCGCCAGCGCCTCAACGAGCTGGGCTTTGACTACATCGTCTTCGATGACACGCACTTCCGCGAGGACCTGCAGTGGGCCGATGCCGTGCCTATGTTCGAGCGCCTGATTGCCCTGTGCGCCGAGCGCGGCCTGGAGTTTGGCGTCAAGCTGACCAACACGTTCCCCGTCGACGTGACGAGGAACGAGCTGCCCTCCACCGAGATGTACATGTCCGGCCGTTCGCTGTTCTCGCTGACCATCGAGGCTGCCCGCCGCATTACCGAGCAGTTTGATGGCAAACTGCGCATAAGCTACTCCGGCGGTGCCACGGTCTACAACATCCGCGCCCTGTACGATGCCGGCATTTGGCCCGTCACCCTGGCGACCGACGTGCTCAAGCCTGGTGGCTACGAGCGCTTTAGCCAGATGGCCGGCGAGTTTACCGACCTGGATGGCAAACCGTTCGCGGGCGTCTCGCTCGAGGCTGTGACTGCGATCCAGACCGACTCACTCACCAACCCGCTCTACAAGAAGCCGCTGCGTCCGCTGCCCGACCGCAAGGTCGCCGGCAAGAGCCCGCTTTCCGATTGCTTTACCACGCCGTGCCGCACGAGCTGCCCCATCCAGCAGGATATTCCCGCCTATCTGGCGGCTGTTGACGAGGGCCGCTACGAGGACGCGCTCAACATCATCATCGAGCGCAACGCTCTGCCGTTCATTACCGGCACCATCTGCCCGCATCCCTGCGGCCGTGCCTGCGAGCGTGCGTTCTACGAGCCCGAGGGCGCCCAGATTCGCGCCAGCAAGCTCAAGGCCGCCCGCGAGGCCATGGCCGCCGTGCTGCCCAAGCTGCGCGCTCAGGCCATCGCCAACGACGGCGAGCGCAACGTTGCCGTTATCGGCGGCGGCCCGGCCGGCCTGGCGACGGCGTTCTTCCTGACGCGCGCCGGCGTGCCCGTCACCATCTTTGAGGCCCGCGATTCGCTCGGCGGCGTGGTCCGTCACGTGATCCCCGAGTTCCGTATTGCGAGCGACGATATCTCCCACGATGCCGAGCTCTGCCTGGCCTTTGGCGCCAAGGTGCAGCTCAACGCTCGCGTGGATTCCATTGAAGAGCTCAAGGCCCAGGGCTTTACCGACGTGGTCGTGGCCACCGGTGCCTGGATGCCCGGCTCTGCGGGCTTGGGCGAGGGTGCCGAGCTCGACGTGCTGGAGTTCCTCGAGACCGCCAAGAAGGGCGAGAAGCTCGAGCTGGGCGAGGACGTCGTGGTCATCGGCGCCGGCAACACCGCCATGGATGCTGCCCGCGTGGCCAAGCGCCTGGCTGGTGTGAAGAACGTGCGCCTGGTGTATCGCCGCACCAAGAAGCAGATGCCCGCCGACGAGGAAGAGCTCGATCTTGCTCTTGCCGATGGCGTTGAGTTCTGCGAGCTGCTGGCGCCCAAGGCACTTAACGGCGCCGTGCTGACCTGCGATGTTATGGAGCTTGGCGAGCCGGATGCAAGCGGCCGTCGCAGCCCTGTCGCCACGGGTGAGACCGTCGAGCTTCCCGCCACCACGGTGATCTGCGCCGTGGGCGAGGGCATCGATGCCAGCCTGTACGATGCCGCGGGCGTCGAGCACGACCGTCGCGGCCGCCTTGCCGCCACCTCCACAGGCGTCGAGGGCGTCTGGGCTGCGGGCGACTGCCGTCGCGGTCCTGCCACCGTGGTTGAGGCTATTGCCGACGCCGCCGAGGTCGCCCGTGCCATCACCGGCGTGGACTTTAACAAGTACGCCGATTGCAACGAGCAGGCTGGCCGCGAGGATACCTGCTACGAGCGCAAGGGGTCGCTGTGCCGCGACAAGCGCAACTGCACCAAGACCCGCTGCCTGGGCTGCGGCTCGGTGTGCGAGGTCTGCTGCGACGTGTGCCCCAACCGCGCCAACGTTGCCATTAAGGTGCCGGGCCTGGCCAAGCATCAGGTCGTCCACGTCGACGGCATGTGCAACGAGTGCGGCAACTGCGCCGTGTTCTGCCCCTACCAGGAGGGTCGTCCCTACAAGGACAAGCTCACCCTGTTCTGGAGCGAGGAGGACATGGAGAACTCCGAGAACGAGGGCTTCCTGGCCGTGGACGAGGATCACTTTAAGGTCCGCGTCGCCGGCACGGTCCGCACCGTCTCGGTCGATGCCGTCAACACCGGCCTTCCCGAGGCCGTCCGCCTGACCATCAGGGCTGTGCGCGACAACTATTCGTACCTTCTTAAGAAATAGGCGAGTCTCTTATGGCCAAATCCATTCAACATAACGTGGCCTACGTTGCCTGCGGAAGCGGCTGTGCTTCCGCAGGCGGCGACGCCCGTTGCAGCGAAGGCTGCATTGGCTGTGGCGCCTGCGTTACGGCCTGCCCCCACGGTGCCATTGTGCTGGTCGATGGCGTCGCCCGCGTGGATCGCTCCAAGTGCACGGGCTGTGGCCTGTGCGGCATGGCGTGCCCGCAGCGCGTGATTGCCTTCGTTCCCGGCTACCAGAACATCCTGGTGCGCTGCAACAACACCGATAAGGGCGCCATTGCGCGCAAGATCTGCGACACCAGCTGCATCGGTTGCGGCATGTGCGCCAAAAAGTGCCCTGCCGGCGCAATCCGCATCGAGGACAACTGCGCCCATATCGACGGCGTGGACTGCCTGTCGTGCGGCATGTGCGCCGTCGTCTGCCCGCATGGCGCCATCCACGACCGCACCGGCATCGCCGCCGGCGTGTAGAAGGGAATCACCATGGCACAGGAATTCACTTTTACCGTTAACGGCATCGAGCGCACGACGACCCAAAATAAACCGCTGCTGCGCTACCTGCGCGACGACCTGCACATTCACTCCGCCAAGGACGGCTGCTCCGAGGGCGCATGCGGTACCTGCACCATCCACGTGGACGGTGCGGCCGTCAAGGCGTGCGTACTGACCACCGCGCTTGCCGCCGGCCGCAACATCGTGACCGTCGAGGGCCTGCCCGAGGACGTGCGCGAGGCCTTCGTGTACGCCTTTGGCGCCGTGGGCGCCGTGCAGTGCGGCTTTTGCATCCCCGGCATGGTCATGGCGGGTGCGGCGCTCATCGCCGAGGACCCCGAACCCACCGAGGAGCAGATCAAGTACGCCATTCGCGGTAACGTCTGCCGCTGCACCGGCTACAAGAAGATTATTGAGGGCATTTCGCTGGCCGCTGCGGTACTCCGTGGCGAAAAGCAGATCGACGAGGATCTGGAGCGCGGCGATGACTACGGCGTGGGCAAGCGTGCCTTCCGTATCGACGTGCGCAAGAAGGTGCTTGGCGAGGGCAAGTATCCCGACGACATCGACGAGCTCGATCAGCCGGGCCTGACCTATGCTAGCGCCGTGCGCTCCAAGTACCCGCGCGCCCGCGTGCTCTCCATCGACACCTCCAAGGCCGAGGCCCTGCCCGGTGTGGTGGGCATCCTGCGCGCCGAGGACGTGCCGGTCAACCAGGTCGGCCACCTTATCCAGGACTGGGACGTCATGATCGCCCAGGGCGATATCACCCGCTGCGTGGGCGATGCCATCGTGCTGGTGGTTGCCGAGGACGAGGCGACGCTCGAGAAGGCCAAGAAGCTCGTAAAGATTGATTACGAGCCGCTGGAGCCCGTGCGTAACATTGTCGAGGCCAAGGCTGCCGACGCCCCGCGCCTGCACGACAGCTTCTTTGCCTTTGGCAACACGGTGGAGCTCAAGGACAACGTGTGCCAGAGCCGTCACGTGACGCGCGGCGATGCCGCCAAGGCGCTGGCGGAGAGCGCGTTTACCGTGACACAGCGCTTTACCACGCCCTTTACCGAGCATGCCTTCTTGGAGCCCGAGTGCGCCGTTGCCTTCCCGTACAAGAACGGCGTCAAGGTGCAGTCGACCGACCAGGGCGCCTACGACACGCGCAAAGAGTGTGCCCACATGTTTGGCTGGGACAACGAGCCCGAGCGCGTGGTCGTCGAGACCATGCTCGTGGGTGGCGGCTTTGGCGGCAAGGAGGACGTGTCCATCCAGCACCTGGCCGCGCTCGCCGCCTATAAGTTCCAGCGTCCTGTGAAGTGCAAGCTCACGCGTGCCGAGTCGCTCGCGTTCCATCCCAAGCGTCATGCCATGGACGGCACCTTTACGCTGGGTTGCGACGCCGAGGGCAACTTTACCGGTCTGGACTGCGAGATCAACTTTGACACCGGCGCCTACGCGTCGCTGTGCGGTCCGGTGCTCGAGCGCGCCTGCACGCATGCCGTCGGCCCCTACAAGTACCAGAATGCCGACATTCGCGGCTTTGGCTACTACACTAACAACCCGCCCGCCGGTGCGTATCGGGGCTTTGGCGTTTGCCAGTCTGAGTTTGCGCTCGAGAGCCTGATCGACCTGCTGGCCGAGAAGGTCGGCCTGGATCCGTGGGAGATCCGCTACCGTAACGCCATCGAGCCGGGCGAGGTTCTGCCCAACGGCCAGATTGCCGACTGCTCCACGGCGCTGAAGGAGACGCTGCTCGAGGTCAAGGATGCCTACTACGCGCACCCCGGCCACGCCGGCATTGCCTGCGCCATGAAGAACGCCGGCGTGGGCGTGGGCCTGCCCGATGCCGGCCGCTGCAAGATTCGCGTCGAGAACGGCGTGGCCGTGGTCTATGCCGCCACGTCTGACATTGGACAGGGCTGTAACACCGTCTTCTTGCAGGACGTTGCCGAGGCATGCGGCCTGCCGCTTCGCTGCATCGCCAACGGCGAGTGCTCCACCGAGAACGCTCCCGACTCCGGCACCACGTCTGGCTCGCGTCAGACGGTCGTGACCGGCGAGGCCGTGCGCGGTGCCGCCTTCCTGCTGCGCGATGCCATGCTTGACATCGAGGCCGGCAAGTCTGCGCCCGCCGCTCCCGTGAATGCGCATGGTGACGGTGTCAAGATCGAGTACGACGACGGTCGCGCCTATCAGCTGCGCGCACAGGAACTCGTCGCCGGCCAGGGCATGCATCCCCAGGATCCCGCGACCGCCATCAAGGCGCTCGAGGGATGCGAGTTTGGCTACGTGTATCTGGAGCCGACCGACAAGCTGGGTGCGGATGTTCCCAATCCCAAGAGCCACATCTGCTACGGCTTTGCCACGCATGTGGTCATTCTGGATGATGACGGTCGCGTGAGCGAGATCTATGCTGCGCACGATTCCGGCAAGGTGGTCAACCCCATCTCCATCCAGGGTCAGATCGAAGGCGGCGTGCTCATGGGTATGGGCTATGCGCTTACCGAGGATTGGCCGCTCAAGGACTGCGTGCCCCAGGCAAGGTATGGCACGCTCGGGCTGTTCCGTGCGCCCGAGATTCCGGATATCCACGCCATTTACGTGGAGAAGGACGAGCTGCTGCCCGTTGCATATGGCGGCAAGGGCATCGGCGAGATCGCAACGATCCCCACGGCGCCCGCCGTGCAGAACGCCTACCGCGCGTTCGACGGCAAGCTGCGTCCCGATCTGCCCATGGTGGATACGCCATACAGCCGCGCCCGTCACCGCGGCTAGGGTAGGGTGCGGACAGCCATTGTTGACGGGCTGTTCGCACTGAGCATCAACTACATACGCTGCGCCTTTGGCCCCAGCTCCATCGCGAGCCGGGGCCTTTTGCTTGGAGCGCCTTCGCATGCGGAAGCTGCGTCCCAGATTTCGGCTCCAGAATGGGACGTACTTTCCGGACGGGCTTCAAACGGAAACTGTATCCCGGATTCGACGCTCAGAATGGGATTCGTTTTCCGGTAGAGGCCTCAAATGGAAAGTGCGTCCCGGAATATGGCTCCAGCCTGGGATGCATTTTCCGGTTGAAGCCTCAAGCGGAAACTGCGTCCCGGAATTCGGTCTCGGAACGGGTCGTGCTTTCCGGATCGGCTCTCAACCGGAAGCTGCGTCCCAGTATTTCGCTTCAGGGTGGGATGTCGTTTCCGGCTGAACCCTCAGGCGGAAAGTTCATCCCAGAATTGACGCTCAGAGTGGGACACGGTTTCCGGATAGAACCTCAGCGGAAACTGCGTCCCAGTTTGAGCGTCTATTCCGGGATGCAGTTTCCGCTGAAGGACTCAACCGGAAAGCCTGTCCCATTCTGAGACGGGATTCCGGGGCACGCTTTCCGCTAGGCCCGCCATCCGGAAAGTGCATCCCGTTTTGAGCGTCCAGACTGGGACGCGCTTTCCGTTGGCGTGGCCGTTGGGAAAACGCGGCCCAGATAGGGGGGATGCGATCCGGCGATGCGCGGCCTAGCAGCTCCTACAGCTCCACTTCGTTGAGCCACGCCGGCAGCGCGGTCTGCCGGATGCCTGCCGTCTGCAGCTTTTTGGCGAGCATTCCTGCCGAGCGGACCTCGTTTATGGTAAAGCGCAGCAGAGGGTGACCGTAGAGCGATAGGTGCGCCTCGCGCTGTCGTTCGGCAACGAGCGCCTCGGCGGTGGTGCGCCCGGCTAGCATGGCCTGGTCGGTATATTTGACGAGCCCGTCGAGCTCGCCCAGCGTGAGTTCCCGCGCCTGGCGCTCCCAGGCAAAGTCCGTTCGTATGGGCTTGGCCGAATCGAAGGGGTCCGTAAGCTCGTATTGAAGCCAGTCGGGCGCAAAACCGGTCTCGATCATGACGGCGCGGGCGACCGATTCCCCACCGCTCTCGGCGCGGACGTCGGCATATCGAAGCGTTGTGAGGGCCGTACGAATCGCGCGACCATTGCGGGCGGTCGTTCGTTGCTCGACGGCCTCCATCAGCTGTTCCCGCGCAAGGCCGAACTTTGAGATCGCCGAATCGGCAATGGGCATGCCGTCGGCAAAACCAGTTTGCAGCAGGCAATCTGTGGCCGTTTGGATGGGCGGCGTTACCGATATGCCGGCTCTGTGTATTGCTCCGGCCGGCTCAATCTGGTGCCGCTGAATATGCGCGCCCGGGCGAGCCGACGGCTTTGTGGCGCTGCAGGCATGCACGACATTCAGGTGTCGCCACGAGACCTCGAGCCCCAGCAGGCAGGCAGCCGAAAACGCGCAGAACGTCCAATCGGGGTGGATGATCGCAAGGGCGCGAATAATCTCGCAATGACGCTGCGCCCGGTTGAGCTCATCCCAGCGTATTTTGCGCGCGAACAATCCCGGCATGGGGGAGACGACCGTGCTGCCGGTGCGCCGAAGGAGCGCTTTTCGGATCGCCGCGCTCGGGGGAATCAGACAGCGCCCCTCTTGTTCGGCTTGGTTCAACAGCTGGTCGATGAGTTGGTCATTGCAATGGGTCATGAGCTACCGCCTCCTTTTGGGTAGCAAAAACGTATCAGCCGGAACTTGCCGCTCAGCTGACCAAAAGCTGACCAAAATCTAACCATGCAGGTAGATGGCCTGGTTTTGACGCCATTTTTTGAAGCCGAATCGGCGGGCGGTAATCGACATCCGTGAACGGTAGCTAGTTATGAAGCCTTGGTAAGTTTCGGGACGTGTACTTTTTCGAAAAAGAGCAATCTATCTGCTGTTTTGTGTTTCTGGATCGCATATTTGAAGGCATGTGATAAAGGCGGCGGATCGTCGACTGGTATCTGCGGAAACTGTGACCCGGAATTGCCACTTGGAATGGGACGCGCTTTCCGGAACAGCCCTCAACCGGAAACTGTGTCCCAGATTTCGGCCCCAGAGCGGGATGCCGTTTCCGAATCGGCTCTCAAGCGGAAATTGCATCCCGGAATGAGCGCTCAGACTGGGACGCACTTTCCGGATCGGCTCTCAAGCGGAAGCTGCGTCCCGGATTCAAGCCTCAGAATGGGATGCATTTTCCGGTAGAAGCTTCAGCGGAAAATGCATCCCAGAATTCAGGCTCAGAACGGGACGCGCTTTCCGGATGGCATGTTTGGCGGAAACTACGGCCCAGTTTTTGGCTCCAGAACGGGATACATTTTCCGGAACGGTCCGCGTGCGGCGGTGTATCGCCCCTTTTCGTGCGCCGCATGTCGAATTACGTTATAGCTAGCTATATTATAGGAAGGTATAATATAGCTAGCTATAACGTAAAGGAAGGATGGCCCTATGTTTATCGGAAGAACGGCGGAAATGTCCGAGCTCAATCGACTGTATGGCACGGGCTCCTTTGAGATGCCTGTGATTTACGGCCGCCGTCGCGTAGGTAAAACGCGCCTTATCACAGAGTCCATTCAAGGCAAGAAGGCTATTTACTTTCAAGCTCGTCGTACCAATGCGGAGGCAAATCTGCATGGCTTTAGCCAGGCGATACTTGCGGGTTCGGTTGGTGCTGCAGGCGTGTCGTTCCGTAGTTTTGACGAAGCATTCGATGCATTGGCCACCATGGCTCGCACGGAACGTTTGATTGTCGTGATTGACGAGTATCCCTATCTCGCCCAATCGAATCCCGAGATCAGCTCGTTGCTGCAAGACAAGATCGATCACCTGTACAAAAAGACCAGGCTCATGCTGATTCTATGCGGCTCGTCTCTTTCGTTTATGGAGGAACAGGTGTTGGGCTACGAGAGTCCACTATACGGTAGGCGCACGGCCCAGTTTAAGATCATGCCGCTCGATTTTACAACGACCCTCGGCCTGTGGCAGAGCATGAGTCGCGAAGACGCTGCGGTTTGCTATGGCATGACGGGCGGCATTCCTGCATATATCGAGAAAGTCGATCCTGCCGCATCGCTCAAGGACAACATCAAACGTCTTTTTCTTACTCCTACGGGCTATCTCTTTGAGGAGCCAAGTAACCTGCTATTGCAAGAGTGCCGCAATCCCGAGCAATATGATGCGATCGTGCAAGCAATTGCTCAGGGGCGCTCGAAGATCTCGGAGATTGCGAGCTCTACGGGAATCCCTGCGAGCAACGTAAAGAGCTATGTGGATAAGCTGGCGTCGCTTGGGATTGTCGAGCGCGAGCTGCCCCTAAACGAGACGAGCAATAAGCGAGCCGTGTATCTGCTGAGCGACCAGATGTTTAGGTTCTGGTATATGTTTGTTCCGCAGAACATCGGGCTGATTCAAAACGATATGGCCGAGATGGCGTATAAGCGCATTGAGCCGCACGTATCGGATTACATGGGTACGGTCTTTGAGCTTATATGCAGGCAGTATGTGTACGAACTCGCGCGGGCGGGCAAGCTCGATGTGGTTCCGGCGAGCGTCGGGCGCTGGTGGGGGACGGATAATCGCACGCATACGCAGGAAGAAATCGACTTGATTGTTGACGATGGCGAGGGCACTGCACTGTTTGCGGAGTGCAAATGGCGCAATGAGCCGGTGGGCGAAGACGTGCTGCAAAAGCTCGTGTACCGAAGCGAGCTCTTTAGGCGGCAGCATAAAAGCTACGTGATCTTCTCGAAGCGTGGCTTTACGCAAGGATGTCAGGAAGCTGCGGCGAGCAGGGGAGATACCAAGCTGATTTCGTTTGCCGAGATGTGAGTGCGGGGTAGCTCTGCTCGAGAACAAGAGCCTGTCCTCGAATTGCTGGAATGGGGCCCTTCTTTTGTCGTGTTGGCTGCCGGCGGAATGTCGGCGGAAAGCGTGTCCCGGATTATAGCTCCAGAGTGGGATGGCCTTTCCGGATCGGCCCCTCGCGGAAAATGCATCCCGGAATGAGCGCTCAGACTGGGACGCACTTTCCGGATCGCCCTTCAAGCGGAAGCTGCGTCCCGGATTCTGGCTCCAGAGTGGGATGCCGTTTCCGGTTGAGGTCTCTGGCGGAAGCTGTATCCCGGAATCGAGCTTCAGAGTGGGACGTGCTTTCCCGTCAGGAGCTCAAGTGGAAACTGCGTCCCGGATTCAAGCCTCGGAATGGGACGTGCTTTCCGGATGGGCTTCAAGTGGAAACTGTGTCCCAGAATCGACATGGCTTCAAGTGGAAAGCGCGTCTTAGAATACCGCGCCGGCGTTTTTGGCGGTTGTGGTGGGCAAGGGGGCATCGCCTACACACGCGACGGCGGCGTGGCGGTGATCCCCATGGCGGCACTTGGGGCGTAGTGGTTTTGCGGGGCGTCGGGCTTCCTTTACCGAAAATCCATTTGGTAAACCAGATGCTCGCGGATAGAATAAAGTCGACGGCAGCCCAAGTGGTGAAGAGCTGGGCAGCGCCGTTGCTTGGTCAAGAGGTCAGTGCCTTAATGGCAGCGACTTGTTATGCTTCGAATGCTGCTTGAGTGCCTCGGAAAGTTCGATAAGCGCCGTGAAGAGCGAGACCAACGCAACCAAGGGCTCTGTGAGCTCTGATGGGCCCGGGATGACCGCTGATTCAAGTCACCGGGCCTCAATCTTTTTCATGTATTTGAATAGAGTGGGCGGCGCTCTTGGGGTCGACTGAGTGGCGTGTGCCTGGCGCGCGTGGCATTGCGTCCCGCTTTTGTGCCCGCACGGGCGGCTACGCTTACGGCAATGTAACCGCCTATGTAGCAAGCGGCAGGCAACGGAGAAAGGCCATAACCGTGTCAGCTGAAAAGACGCCGTGTATCTCGGCTATCGATACGACGAACTTTGCGCGCCAGATCGTGCTGGACTTTGAGTTTGCGCCGGTGCCAAAGCAACGCCAGCGACGTGGGTTGCGCAATGAGATTATCGAGGTCGGCGCCGTCAAGCTCGATTACCACGGCAACGTTATGGGCGAGTTCTCACAGTTTGTGCAGACGGAATTTACCGAAGGCGTTGCGTTTCCCGTCAGCGAGCTCACGGGGATATCGGCGGTGGATACCGCGATGGCCGATCTGCTCTATGTGGTGATCAAAAGGCTCAGCGATTGGATCGGTCGCTACTCCGCCCAAGTGGTCTGTTGGAGCGGGACGGACCGTCGACAGCTTTTGACCGAGTGCCAGGCAAAGCACATCGACCTTTCCGCATTTCCTACGGACTGGGCCGACCTGCAGGCGTTTTACACCTCGATCATGGACGTTGGCAGCCACGGGCGCGTCTCGTTGGGCGACGCGGCAACGTGGTTTGGCATCGAGTTTGACGAGTCGACGGGCTACGCCCACAGCGCCCTTGCTGATGCGCGCGTGACCGCCAAGCTGCTCAAGCAGATGATGGAGGGGGACTACCACGTGAGCCCGCGCGCCCAGGAAGTCCGCCAACGGTGGGGGATGGGCGAGCGAGCCCAGACACGCCTTTCCAGCAAGTGCCCCGAGCTGAGCGATCTGCTGCTGAAGCTGAAGGCGGAGGGGAGGTAGGCCTTTTGAGAACGCCATTCGGTTTGGCATGGCGGGACTGTAAGCGCGACTTCGCCCTGCTGTTTGAATCGAAGCGTCAACCAGTATGACGAGCTGTCTGGTCTGTCTGCCTACGCCCTCGCAATCCCGCGCGCGGCCCTCAGCAGCTCATATTCCCCCTGGCTCCACTGGCGCAGCTCGGCCGCGTGTACGGCGTTGCGGCACAGGTCCAGGAACACCTCGGCTCCCTCGTAGAAGCACTCGCGGGCAAAGGCGCCGGATCCGTCCGCAACGCACTTGCCGTCGGCAAAGAGCTTCCAACTCGACGGCTCGCGCGAGTCATCTCCGAGCAGCTTGATCTGCAACACATGCGGATTGCCGGCAGCACAGAGCTCTTCCTCGAGCTTCTGTACCGTAAAGCGCATCTGGTGGGAGAGGCTGCTCTTGACCATGGCCGAGGCGTAGCCGTTCGGCTTGTCCAGAAGATGCATTCGTTTTGGCTTGGCTGCCAGATTGTGGAAGTTGCGCTCGTTGCGCACGGAGAAATTGTCCATACGGACTCCTTTCATCGATGTTGGCAGGGCCACCGTGCCTCTTGGCCGGTTGGCGTCGGGATCTTGGAGCCAACTCTCTACCCCGACTCTGGATAAAACGCGCCCACTCCTTGCAGGCACGATGGAGTCTATCAGCACGCGCGGACAGAAATCAAGCGCCGCCTGCGAAATGATGTGCAGACGGCGCTTGATTACGCGGCAATTATTCGGCCAACATCCGGAAAAGTGTCGAAATCAGCCGTATGAAAGTACGGAAAAGTGTCAAATTCGAGCCGCTCAAATTACAGAAAAGTGTCGAAATGGGCGCGCGGAAATCACGGAAAAGTGTAAAACCGCACGTAAACAGGGGTGCGGCATCGCCTATGTTCCAACCTAGCTGTTGGGGTCGCCCTTGAGGGTGTTGATATCCAGGTACTGGTTGTCGTCCTCTGCTTTCTGCGTTGCCGATTCGGACGCAGTGGGGCCGCGGAACAGCTGGAATCCCTCAAACGCGATCACACCGAGCAGAGCGATGATGAGGGCGATAAAGACAACCTTTGCCGCCTGCGAAAACTCCGAAAAGCGCGGCGGTTCTTCTTCGGTGTGGTAATCGGCGGCGCGCTTATCGCCGGCGCCGTGGGTATACGACGATGCCGAGGCTGCCTTTACGCTCGCTTGGTTGTAATCGGGAGCGGGCGTGGCGGCAAACGGATCGCGAGAATAGCCGCTCGACGTTTGGCCGTAATCCTCGGTTTCGATGCGGCCGGCGCGAGGTTGTTCGTACGGGCGGTTGGCGTATGCTGCGGTGTTGTCGTATGCGGACTCGCGTTTCTCGGCAGCCGCAAACAAAGGGTTTACCGGAATGTCGAGCGCCGGCATGCCGCCCGAGGTCTCGTCCAGATCTGCCGCCGCCCAGGAATCAAAGGCAAATTGGCGGTTGGAAAGATCATCCAGATCCATGACAGGCGGCTCGAGCTCGGGCTCGGGAGCCGTGTATGCCGGCTGCTGCGGGGCAGCGTAGCGAATCGTGCTGTCTGCCGTGGGACGCTGTGCCGCTGCAGCGAGAAACGCCGCCGTCTCGGATGGATCGCTAGCAGGACGGGGCGCAGGGGCGGCTTTACGCGTCGTCTGCACGATAGGACGGGTGGCAAAGTCGTCTGCGGGCACGGATGCCGGCGCGGGCGTGGCGGAAGGTGCGGGCTTTGCACTTGTCGGGCGAGCTCCGCCGCCCATGAGTTCCTCGGCGGTCCAAGGGCGGTCGCTCATCACGTCGTCGAGGCTTAACGCAAACAGATTGTCTTCGCCCTCGTCAAACGCGCGTTTCGCATGCCTGGCGCCAGAAACGGTGCCTCCGCGGCAGTTGCGTGATGCGTTGCTCGACCCCATCTTGTTCCATCCTTTCGAAATGCTCACATTCATCGATTATATGGAACTTGCCTAGCGGCCGACTCTCGGATTCGTGCATTCCAGAACTCGCGCCCAAAAGGGGAGGGGCGATCCGGCCGAGTTGCCTACTTGTCGCCGGCGGCAGCCTTTGCCTCGTTGAGGTAGCTATAGAAGCTGTACTTTGAGATGCCAAAGAACTCGCAGGCGCGCTCGCTCGATTTGGAAATGAGGAAGGCGCCGCGACGGTCGAGGTAGCCAATGGCGCGAATGCGCTCATCTTTGGTCATAAGAGCTGCGGGCTTGCCCACGTATTGCTCGCACTCGCGCAGCAGATCCTCGAGCAGGTCGCCGATGTTTTTGGTGATGGGCTCGGGCTCGGTGTATCCCTTGTCGCCTGTGCCGGTGAGCGCGTCGAGCGAGCGCTCAAAAGCCTTCATGAGCGTAATGTCAAAGTTAATGCCCAAAATGCCGACGGGCTTGCCCTCGTCGTTGCGGATAAAGATGGTCGAGGACTTGAGCAGCTTGCCATCGGCGGTTTTGGTGAGGTATGGCTCGCGGTCGTGCACGTCGGTGGTGCCCTCGTGCATGGACTCAAACACAATATGGCTGGGGCCGTCACCCAGTTTGCGCCCGCTGACGTGGCCGTTTTCGATCACTACGATGGAGTGGTCCACGTCCTCGGTCTCCAGATCGTGGACGACGATTTCGCAGTTGGGGCCAAACTGGAGCGCCAGGCCGTGTGCAAGGCGCTTGTAAAACTCAATCTGTGCGGGGGTCATGGGTGCCTTCCTAAAAATTAGTTTGGGCTCACTTTGCCATAAACCCCACTTGTTCGCAAATAACGAAAGCGTCGCTGCGTTATCTGACCGTTCGGCGGGAAAAAGGTACCGATTACGGCAACAAACAATTTGTTAGGTTTTCCAATCAAAAAGTGTGATAGAACAGTGCTAACAAACTTTTTGTTTGGCATCCACATAAAAGTTCAGTCGCAGGAATGGGAATGGGCTGAAACGCGTATGCGGGGGCCGGCAAGAGAGAACTTAAGGAGTTCACCGTATGGCCGATAAGATCCAGTGGGCGGGCAACACGATGCCCAAGAGCGATGACAAGCACTTGGGAATCATGAGCCTCGACCACGTGAAGAAGGCCCGTGCCTTCCACCAGTCGTTCCCCCAGTACACCGTCACTCCGCTTGCCCGCCTGGACGGCCAGGCCGCGCGCCTGGGCCTGTCCAACCTGTGCGTTAAGGACGAGAGCTATCGCTTTGGCCTCAACGCTTTTAAGGTTCTGGGCGGTTCGTTTGCCATGGCCAACTACATTGCCGACGAGACCGGCAAGGACGTTGCCGAGTGCACCTTCGATTACCTGACCTCCGATCAGCTTGCCAAGGACTTTGGCCAGGCCACCTTCTTTACCGCCACCGACGGCAACCATGGCCGCGGCGTGGCGTGGGCTGCCAACAAGCTGGGCCAGAAGGCCGTCGTGCACATGCCCAAGGGTTCCACCAAGCCCCGCTTCGATAACATCGCCGCCGAGGGCGCCACGGTGACCATCGAAGAGGTCAACTACGACGAGTGCGTGCGCATGGCCGCCGCCGAGGCCGATGCCTGCGAGCGCGGCGTCATCGTTCAGGACACCGCCTGGGAGGGCTACGAGAAGATTCCGTCTTGGATCATGGAGGGCTACGGCACCATGGCTTCCGAGGCTGCCGAGCAGCTGCGCGAGATGGCCATCAACCGCCCGACGCACGTCTTTGTCCAGGCTGGCGTGGGCTCGCTGGCCGGCGCCGTGGTGGGCTACTTCACCAACCTGTATCCCGATAACCCGCCCACCTTCGTTGTGGTCGAGTGCGCTCCGGCCGCCTGCCTGTACAAGGGTGCTGCCGCCGGCGACGGCGATCCGCGCATCGTGGACGGCGACATGCCCTCCATCATGGCCGGCCTGTGCTGTGGCGAGCCCAACATCCTGGGCTGGGATATCCTGCGCAACCACGCTACCGCCTTCGTGTCCTGCCCCGACTGGGTCACCGCTCGCGGCATGCGCACCCTGGGCGCTCCCGAGAAGGGCGACCCGCGCGTCATCTCCGGCGAGTCCGGCGCGGTGACCACCGGCCTGGTCGAGACCCTCATGCTCGATCCCGAGTACGCCGAGCTCAAGGAGCTCGTCGGCCTGGACAAGACGAGCTCCGTGCTCTGCTTCTCCACGGAAGGTGACACGGACCCCGACCAGTATCGCCGCATTGTCTGGGAAGGCGAATATCCCACTTGCTAATCGTTGGGGCGGAGTAAATAGGTATCGCTCCGCCACCTCACAGGTAGATTCCTTCGTTTGAAAGGTTATGAACAATGGCTAAAGAACTCGATTTCGACGCTATCAAGGCTGCTGCTGAGTCCCATCGTGCTGATATGACTCGCTTCCTGCGCGCTATGATCAGCCATCCCTCTGAGTCTTGCGAGGAGGGTGAGGTTGTCGCCTGCATCAAGGCCGAGATGGAGAGCCTTGGCTATGACGAGGTCAAGGTCGACGGCCTGGGCAACGTTATGGGCTTTATGGGCGAGGGCGACAAGATTATCGCCATCGACTCTCACATCGACACCGTCGGCATCGGCAACATCGAGAACTGGGATTCCGATCCCTATGAGGGCTACGAGACCGACGAGATCATCTACGGCCGTGGCGGCTCCGACCAGGAGGGTGGCATGGCTTCTGCTACCTACGCTGCCAAGATGATGAAGGACATGGGCCTCATCCCCGAGGGCTACAAGATCATGGTCGTCGGCACCGTCCAGGAAGAGGACTGCGACGGCATGTGCTGGCAGTACATCTACAACAAGGACGGCATTAAGCCCGAGTTCGTCATTTCCACCGAGCCCACCGACGGCGGCATCTATCGCGGTCACCGCGGCCGCATGGAGATCCGCGTCGACGTTCACGGCACCTCCTGCCACGGCTCCGCTCCCGACCGCGGCGACAACGCCATCTACAAGATGGCCGACATCATCGCCGACGTCCGCGCCCTCAACAACAACGGCTGCGACGAGTCGACCGACATCAAGGGCCTCGTCAAGATGCTCGACCCCAAGTACAACCCCGAGCACTTCGAGGACGCCCGCTTCCTGGGCCGCGGCACCTGCACCGTCAGCCAGATCTTCTACACCAGCCCCAGCCGCTGCGCTGTCGCTGACTCCTGCGCCATCTCCATCGACCGTCGCATGACCGCCGGCGAGACCTGGGAGTCCTGCCTGGACGAGATCCGCAACCTGCCGGCCGCCAAGAAGTACGGTGACGACGTGAAGGTCTCCATGTACATGTACGACCGTCCGTCCTGGACCGGCGAGGTCTACGAGACCGAGGCTTACTTCCCCACGTGGATCAACAAGGAGACCGCTCCGCACGTCAAGGCCCTCGTCGACGCCCACAAGGCCATGTTTGGTGACGAGCGCATCGGCTGCGAGCCCAGCATGGACAAGCGCACCGGTCGCCCGCTGTGCGACAAGTGGACCTTCTCCACGAACTGCGTCTCCATCCAGGGCCGCTACGGCATCCCCTGCGTGGGCTTTGGCCCGGGTGCCGAGTCTCAGGCTCACGCTCCCAACGAGGTCACCTACAAGGACGACCTGGTCACCGCTGCCGCCATGTACGTGGCTGCCCTGAACCTCTACGATCCGAGCCAGGCCGATGGCGACGCCACCGTGTTCCGCGCCGGTCTGACCAACAACAAGATCGATTAGTCCCATTCCTCGATTTTGTTGAGCCGGGGGCCGCTCGCGTCCCCGGCACCCCCTGTCGACTTGGGGCCCGCGGTCGTTATCTCCCATGCTTCCTCAACGGTAGCGGGTCCTCGTCATAGCGCTCTGCATGTTCTAGCCACACGCGCATGCCGGAGCACATCTACTCATTGCGATCGTTTCACCTTTAGAAAGGACATTTCCATGGACGCTAAGTTTACCGAGCTCGTCGAGCAGCTGAACGGCCTCGATTTTAAGGGTATGTACGGCAGCGACTTCCTGCACACCTGGGATAAGACCACCGATGAGCTCAAGGCGCTCTACATCGTCGCCGACGCCCTGCGCGAGCTGCGCGAGAACAACGTTTCGTCCAAGATCTTCGACTCGGGTCTGGCCGTCTCCCTATTCCGCGACAACTCCACCCGTACGCGTTTCTCCTTCTCTAAGGCCGCCAACCTGCTCGGCCTTGAGCTGCAGGACCTGGACGAGAAGAAGTCCCAGATCGCTCACGGCGAGACCGTCCGCGAGACCGCTACCATGATCTCCTTCATGGCCGACGTCATCGGCATCCGCGACGACATGTATATCGGCAAGGGCGACGCCTACATGGCCGAGGTCTCCGAGTCTGTCCAGCAGGCTTACGAGGACGGCGTTCTGGATCACCGTCCCACGCTCATCTCCCTGCAGTCCGACTCCGATCACCCCACGCAGTCCTCTGCCGACATGCTCTACCTCATCAACGAGTTTGGCGGCCTCGAGAACCTCAAGGGCAAGAAGGTTGCCGTCACCTGGGCCTATTCGCCCTCTTACGGCAAGCCGCTGTCCTGCCCGCAGTCGCTGATCAGCCTGCTGCCCCGCTTTGGCATGGACGTCACCCTGGCTCACCCCGAGGGCTACGACCTCATGCCCGAGGTCGTCGAGCGCGCCAAGGGCTATGCCGCCGAGTCCGGCACCACCTTTAAGCAGGTCAACACCATGGCCGAGGCCTTCGAGGGCGCCGACATCGTAATCCCCAAGAGCTGGGCTCCGTTTGCCGCCATGGAGAAGCGTACCAACCTGTACGCCGAGGGCGACGACGCCGGCATCGCTGCGCTCGAGAAGGAGCTGCTCGCCCAGAACGCCACCCATCAGGACTGGTGCTCCACGACCGCGCTCATGGAGAAGACTGCCAACGGCCAGGACACCATCTTTATGCACCCGCTGCCCGCCGACATCTCCGGTGTCTCTTGCGAGCACGGCGAGGTCAACGCCGACGTCTTCGACATGCACCGTGTGGGCATGTACAAGGAGGCCAGCTACAAGCCGTACGCCATCGCAGCCATGATGTTCCTGCAGAAGGTTGCCGATCCCGCCGCTGCCCTCAAGGCCCTCGACGAGCGCAACACCGCCCGCTGGTTCCAGGCCTAAAGCTGGGCTGAGGTAAACCATGTAAAGGGGGCGCTCTGCCAACCGGCGGGGTGCCCCCTTTTTGCATCGCGGGCGTGTAGGATAAGCGCTTTCGATGTAGGTGCCCCGCGGCGCGAGATATGGGTACGATGGTTTCAGGGGAGGTATCGCCATGAAACTTGGCTGCGTGATTATGGCCTCGGGCGAGGGTAAGCGGTTTGGCTCTAACAAGATGCTTGCCGATATCTATGGCGAGCCGCTGATTGCCCGGACCATCGATTCGGTTCCCCGGGGCTTTGACGTCGTGGTTTCGACGCGTTGGCCCGAGGTTGCCCAGATTTGCGAGGACAAGCATTGCCCGTGTGTGCTGCACGATGGCGAGCTGCGCAGCGAAAGCGTCCGTGCGGGCCTTTCGTGGGGAGTCGAACGCAACTGGAAAGGTTGCCTCTTTTTGCCGGGCGACCAGCCGCTCGTGAGTTCGGATTCTTTTGAGGCTATGGTTCGTGCATTTGACGAGCGTGGCCGCAAGCATCCGGTGCGTCTTGCGTGCAACGGTGAGCCTTCGAGCCCGGTGCTCTTTCCGGCGGAACTGTTCGATGCGCTCATACGTCTTGAGGGCAAGGACGGCGGGGGCTCGATTCTCAAAGGCCGCGTCGACGTTGCGCTGGTCGAGGCGCGTGCCTACGAGCTGTGGGACGTCGATACCACCAAGGGACAGCGACGCATAACGGAGCATATCGCCGCCTGCTCGTATTTTGATCGCGTGGCCAACAGCATCAATCAATAAGGAGCAATTATGATCATCATCAAAAACGGCGCGCTCGTGACGCCACAGGGGCTTCGCCGCGCCGATCTTGCCATGGATGGCGATAAGATTGCACGGATCGCCGCGGCGATTGAGCCGGCCGAGGGCGATGCCGTCGAGGATGCCGCGGGCTGCTGGGTGTTTCCCGGCTTTATCGACGGCCACACGCACATGCAGTGCTGGACTGGCATGGATTGGACAGCCGATAGCTTTGAGACCGGCACGCGCGCGGCTGCCTGCGGCGGTACGACGACCATTGTGGACTACGCGACGGCCGATCGCGGCGTGACCATGCCCGATGCCTTGGCCGAGTGGCATCGCCGCGCCGAGGGAACCTGTACGGCTAACTACGCCTTTCATATGGCACTCGCCGAGTGGAATGAGCGCAACCGCGCCGATCTTTCGGCCATGCGCGAGGCGGGCGTGTCGTCGTTTAAGACCTACTTTGCCTACGACCATCTGCGCTTGAACGATGCCGAGACGCTCGAGGTGCTGGAGGAGCTCAAGCGCCTGGGCGGTATCCTGTGCGTGCATTGCGAGAACGGCACGTTGGTCAACGCGCTGCAGAAGCGCGTGTTTGAGCAGGGTATCCACGGGCCCGAGGGCCATGCGCTCAGCCGTCCGGACGTGTGCGAGGCCGAGGCAGTGAGCCGTCTGCTATATCTGGCGCACCTGGCCGGCGACGCACCGGTCAACGTGGTGCACCTTTCGACCAAGCTGGGGCTCGAGGTCATCCGTGCCGCCAAGGCGCGCGGGCAGAAGAATATCTATGTCGAGACCTGCCCTCAGTATCTGATGCTCGACGATACTTGCTACTTGGAGCAGGGCGAGGACGGCTTTGCGGGCGCCAAATATGTGATGAGCCCGCCGCTGCGCCATGCCGGCGACCGTGCGGCACTGCGCGAGGCGCTTGTGGCCGGCGAGATCGATACGATTGCGACCGACCACTGCAGCTTTAACCTGCACGGGCAAAAGGACCGTGGGCGCGACGATTTCCGTGCGATTCCCAACGGCGGGCCCGGTGTGGAGCATCGTCCCGTCGCGATTGCCACGAGCTTTGAGGGACAGCTGGGTCCCGAGGATCTGTGCCGCTTGATGAGCGAGAACCCGGCGCGCGTCTTTGGCATGTATCCGCGCAAGGGCTGTCTTGCCGAGGGCTCCGATGCCGACGTGTGCGTGTGGGATCCCCGGGCGCGCTGGACCATTAGCGCGGCGACGCAGCATCAGGCCGTGGACTACACGCCGCTCGAGGGTTTTGAGGCACATGGCCGCGCCAAGGCTGTGTTTGTGAACGGCGTGCTGGCTGCGCGCGACGGCGAGCCCACTGGAGCCCAACCCGGCCGCTACGTCCCCCGCTAGCAGGAAGGCCGTCAGGGTAGCTAATTTGGGACGGGGCTCTTTTAGCTACCCCTGCCTGCCTGATGATTTTTCTCTCAACATGGGGTAGCTAAAAGAGCCCCGTCCCAAATTAGCTACCCCTTGAGGCTGGTGGCGACGACGGGGCGGCCGAGGGCTGCCTCGAAGCGATCTGCCATCGTTGGGTCGGCAAGCGTGTCGACTTGGTTGAGCATGATGCGGGCATTGCTGAGGTTCAGCATCCGCAGCTCGGTATTGAGCACCTGGGCGACGCGCTCGGGCGTGGCGATGTCGGTGAGCTCGCAGCCGCAGCGCTCGCAGAAGAGCTCGGGGCGGTGGACAACCTCGGCGACGGGCTCGCCCAGCCCCGAGGCACCGACGAGCCAGACAACGTTTGCCGTGGCGGCGGGAATTACCGGCTCCCAGGCGGCGTGGGCCTTGAGCGGGAGTCGCTTGCTGCCATCTGCCTCGGTCAACACATAGTCAAAGCGCTGCGCCGGCTCGTTGAGCGGCTCAGCGGGGGCGGAGAGCTTGCCTGTCTCCGGGTCCAAAACACCCGCCTGGCAGATACTTCCGCGGTTCATGCCCGCGCATGCCTCGCAGGTGCAGCCGGGAACATGCAGGGCCCCCGGCTTCCAAGGCGCGGAGTCCAGGCGACGGCTCGACCCGTCCCATGGCACGCCGGCGACGGGAAACATATGCGTGGTGGTGCAGAGGAGCACGCGGCCGCCAGCGCGCATAAGCTCAAGGCCCAGCGTCTTTAGCAAGGTCGACTTGCCGCCACTGCCGATAATTGCGGTAATGCCCGGCTCGATCTTGAGCGCGGAGGCAAGGTTTCCGCTCGTCGTTTCCATCTGTCCACCGCCGTATAATACTGTGATAATAAATAATCATCAGAGTAGCGGTTGAACCGCTTTTGCTCTGCTCAAACCGTAGCACAGGGAGGTGCCCCGGGAATGCTCGTTTATGTTCGCGGCGCTGGCGATATCGCCACGGGCGTCGCTGCCCGTTTGGTGCGCGCCGGCGTGTCGGTCGTTATGGCCGATATCGCGGTTCCCACGTGCATCCGCCGCACAATCAGTTTTTGCGAGGCCATTCGCCTGGGCGAGGTCGAGGTCGAAGGCATTCGCGCTCGCTTGGCACTGACGCCGGCTGAGGCGCTCGAGATTACCCAAGCGGGGGATGTTGCCGTCGTGGCGGACCCCCAGGCCAAGATGCTTGATGAGCTTAAACCCGCGGCTGTGGTCGACGCGATTTTGGCCAAGCGCAACCTGGGCACCACGCGCGACATGGCGCCTGCCGTCATCGCCGTGGGGCCGGGCTTTACCGCGCCGGTCGATTGCGACGCCGTGGTCGAGACCATGCGCGGGCATTTTCTCGGCCGTGTCATTACCCAAGGTTCGCCCCAGCCCAACACGGGCGTGCCGGGCATTATCGCCGGCTATGGCAAGGAGCGCGTTATCCACAGCCCCGTCGCCGGCGTGTTTCGGTCCGACCGCGCGATCGGCGACATCGTGAGCGCCGGAGACGTGATTGGCTACGCGGGCGATACTCCCATGGTCACGCAGATTGACGGCTGCTTGCGCGGTCTTTTGGCCGACGGCGTTCAGGTGACCGAGGGCTTTAAATGTGCCGACGTCGATCCGCGCGGCGATGCCAGCTATATCAACTACATTTCGGACAAGGCGACGTCGGTCGGCGGCGGCGTGCTCGAGGCGCTTGCCATGCTCACCGATGTCTTTAGAGGATAGAAGGCGGCAATGGAAAAGCTCGATGTTGTGAATGCGGCGCTTGCCGCTCTGCGTGCTGGCGAGACGTGCGAACTCGTGGTCGTGGCCGGCACGGCAGGGTCATCGCCGCGCGGCGTGGGCGCCTGGATGGCCGTCTTTGCCGATGGCAGCCAGGCGGGCACTATCGGCGGCGGCAAGATTGAGCTCTTTGCGCTGAACGAGGCGCGCGAGCTCCTGAGCGCGGGACAGTCACGTCTGGTCCGCTACACCATGGGCGGCGAGAACTCCGATACCGGCATGATCTGCGGCGGAGCCATCTGCCTGTGCTACCTGCATCTGGATGCGACTCAGGTGCCGTTGTTCCAGGAAATAGCCGACGTCTTGGCCTATCGGCGCATCGGCGACTTCGTCATCGACTTTGAACCGTTTATCGCGAGCGTGCTCGAGGGCGATGTGGCCGAGTGCCATGGCGAGGAATCGCGCCGCACCATTGCGGGCTGCCCCGGGCTTTCGCTGGTGGAGGAGGGGAGTAAGGTCACCTACACCAACGCAGCCTCCGAGATTCCCGCGGCGCACATCGAGACGCTCTGCCCCGAGGGCCTGACCTATATCTTTGGCTGCGGCCACGTGGGCGCTGCGACGGCGCGGGTGCTCACGGCAGCGGGCTTTGCCGTCGTGGCTTGCGACGACCGCCCCGGCACGCTGACCCCCGATTGGGTGCCCGGTGTCTACGACCGTCGTCTGGTCGACTACAAGAACCTGAGCAAGCAGTGCCCCATCGGCCCGCGCGACCTGGTGGTCGTCGCCACGGCGGGTCATAAGTCCGATATCGACGTGGTGATTCAGGCCATGCGCGCCAAACCCGCCTATCTGGGCTGCTTGGGCTCGCGCCGTAAGACGGCCTTTGTGCGCGCCCGCCTGGAGCAGGAGGGCTTTACGCAGGAGCAAATCAACGAGCTGCACCTGCCGATCGGCGTTGCCATCGAGGCCGAGGATCCCGAAGAGATCGCCATCTCCATCGCCGCCGAGATGATCCACCTGCGCCGCACCAAACTCGTCCTCCGCAAGCGCTAATCGCATCCCCATATATGAGTTGCGGTGAAATACGGACTGTTTAAGCCTGTTAAGCCGTCAAACAGTCCCTATTTCACCGCAACTTAATTAGGGATGGCTGGATGCTGAGGCTTTACCCGGCGATGTTGCGCAACAACGTTTGACAATTCGCTCCTAGCATATGCTTAGAAGAGATTGCGCTCCGCCATGCAGGTGGGCGCTCAAGCATGCCCGTCTTGAACGGGTACCGAACGAGGGGGAGCTTGGATGTTCTGCCGAAACTGTGGGTCGAAAATTGAGGACGGAGCCCAGTTCTGCGCCGTATGCGGCGCATCCGTCGTGCCAGATGATCAAGCGCAAACGGGAGGGGCGAACCCCTTGCCCGTTGATGCTGCAGCACCTATCGGGTCGCAGCAAGTCGACATGGCGGCCGAGGCCGCTGCGTCCAGCCCCAAACGTTCCAAGAAGCCGTTCATCATCGCTGCCGTCGTGGTGGCTCTGCTCGCCGTGGGTGGCGGAGCCGGTTATTACTTTGGCGTCTATGCGCCGGAACAGGCACGCGAAGCTGCCGAGCAAGAGGCCCACGCCGCAAAGCACGCCGTGCGGTTTACAGTCTCGGCCGAGGGGTGGGACACATCGGCTGGCGCGAGCAGACTGCCGCTGCACATCACCGGCAAGGAGGCGCGCGGCAAGAAGGTCGACGTCGTTCGCTATGTCGACAGCACGGGAGCGGGCGTCGAGCTCCGTCGCGGCAGCTATAAGGCCGAGGTCGCAGCCTCGCCCATTGCAGCCGACGGCACCATCTACGCCGTGCCGGGCAAAAAGATCGACGTCAAGGTTAGCAAGAAGGCGGAGGGCAAAAAGAGCATCGATGCCGGCAACGTTTCGCTCGCTCCGGTCGAGGCAACCGAGGTGACCGACGACGAGATTGCCGCCGCCAAGAAATACGCCGAGGAAGATGCAGGCGCCAAGAAGGCAGGCTTTTCCTTTGATGCCGACGCACTGGCACAGACCGCAACCAAACGTCGTGACGACGCCGTAGCCGACAAACAAGCCGAGGAAGAGGCCAAGCGCCAGGCAGAAGAGGCAAGACAGGCAAGAACCATTGAAACTGATGATTATACGATGGTTTTGCCGGACTGGTTCCCGATCGATGAATACGAGGTCACGAAGGGGGACGGGTGGTACGTTAGACTTACAAAGAGGGGAGATGACTCAGATCCGATTGTTGTCGATTTGATAGCTTACGATCCCAACGAATCCGGAGGTCACGGATGCACGGGCAACGCAATGGAAGTAGAAATTGGAGTAGCCTCGTCGGGCAATCGGGTTATCGTCTTTACACAGGGCGGGACAGACCAGACCCGACCCCTTGGATTGTCCCAAGTAGATTTCTGCAAAACGCTCGCCTCCTGCATGACGCTCAAGTAGTCGTCACGCTCCAACGGAAACGATTCCTGGAAAACAGAGAGTCCCAACGAGAGTGGATAATCCACTCTCGTTTCTCTGTCACCATGGACTACCTAAGTTGCGGTGAAATAGTTCCTAGATAAGCCTGACGGGCGGTCAGCCAGGAACTATTTCACCGCAACTGCTTTTTGGGATCCATTTGTGCGGGGGAGTTGTGGAGTTGTGCAGGCAGACGAGGTTTTTCTGGAAATATGCACCCAATGCGCGTATAGTACCGATTGTTTTGTCGGCTCCTGCTGCGTCGAGTCCAAACCGTGAAATGCCATGAGCGGCGCGGATGCAGCCAGGAGGCACGAGGACAACCCATCGTGGCCACGCCCCGTGCTTAAAACCCCAAGAAGGAGTGAACAATGGCAGAAGAGAAGTATGTGCCGCGTCTGAAGACCAAGTACAACAACGAGGTCAAGCAGCAGCTTCAGGACAAGTTCCAGTACGAGAACGTCATGATGATCCCCAAGTTTGAGAAGATCGTCGTGAACATGGGTGTCGGCGAGGCCGCTACCGATTCCAAGGCCATCGACGGTGCCGTGCGCGACCTGCGCGCCATCACCGGCCAGCAGCCGATGATCACCCGTGCCCGCAAGTCCATCGCTACCTTCCGCCTGCGCGCTGGTATGCCGATCGGCTGCAAGGTTACCCTGCGTGGCGACCGTATGTGGGAGTTCTTCGATCGTCTGACCTCCGTCGCGATCCCCCGTATCCGCGACTTCCGCGGCATCTCCGCCAAGAGCTTCGACGGCCGTGGTAACTTCTCCATGGGCGTCACCGAGCAGCTCATCTTCCCCGAGATCGACTTCGACTCCGTCGATCACCAGCGTGGTATGGACATCACTTTCGTGACCACCGCCAACACCGATGAGGAGGCCAAGGCCCTTCTGGACGCCTTCGGTTTCCCGTTCAAGAAATAGGTTCACCTGCCCTATAAGCGCCGTTCCCACAAGGGGGCGGCGCTTGGGGCGAACAATACTCTATGTGAGGAGGATATAAGTGGCTAAGACATCGATGATCGTCAAGTGCAATCGCAAGCAGAAGTTCTCTACTCGTGAGTACACGCGCTGCCAGCGCTGCGGCCGTCCGCACTCTGTGTACCGCAAGTTCGGCCTGTGCCGTGTCTGCTTCCGTGAGCTTGCACTCAAGGGCGAGCTTCCCGGCGTTAAGAAGGCCAGCTGGTAAGTCACTACCAGCGTTTCAAGCATCAGTTTGGAACAGGGAAAACGCGCTAAATAGGCTTTGCCGTTAAGGGCGGCGAAGAACCAAGAGCACGTGTTCATCAAGAACGAAGGAGAATCTGTATGAACCTTACAGACCCGATCGCAGATATGCTTACGCGCATCCGTAACGCTAACTCTGTGAACAAGGCCACGGTCTCCATGCCGAGCAGCAAGAAGCTCGTCGAGATCGCTCGTGTTCTGCACGAGGAGGGCTACATCGAGGGCTACGATGTCGAGGACACCGTTCCCCAGAAGACTCTGCACATCACGCTTAAGTATGGTCCCAAGAAGGCTAAGGTCATCAACGGCATCCGCCGCATTTCCAAGCCGGGCCTGCGTAAGTACACCGGCGTTGCCGACATGCCCCGCGTCCGCGGTGGCCTTGGTACCGCCATTATTTCCACCAGCCATGGCGTCATGACCGACCGCGATGCTCGCAAGCACAACGTCGGCGGCGAGATCATCGCTTACGTCTGGTAATTCGCTCGGTAGGTAGAAGGAAAGGAGATCACCGTGTCTCGTATCGGTAATAAGCCTGTCCAGATTCCCGCCGGAGTCGAAGTGGCAGTCAACGGCAACAACGTTGTCGTCAAGGGCCCCAAGGGCCAGCTCGAGCTCGATGTCTTTGAGAAGCTCGCTATCAACGTCGAGGACAACGTCCTCACCGTTTCCCGTCCCGACGACGAGCGTGAGACCCGTGCCCGCCACGGCCTCACCCGCGCCCTCATCCACAACATGGTTGTTGGCGTTTCCGAGGGCTTCGAGAAGAAGCTCGAGCTCGCCGGCGTCGGTTACCGCGTGCAGCAGAAGGGCAAGAACCTCGAGTTCTCCCTGGGCTTCTCGCACCCCGTGATCGTCGAGGCTCCCGAGGGCATCACCTTCGAGGTTCCCGACAACACCCACGTGAACGTCAAGGGTATCAACAAGCAGCAGGTCGGTCAGATCGCCGCTGAGATCCGCGGCCATCGTCCTCCCGAGCCTTACAAGGGCAAGGGTATCCACTATGTTGGCGAGCACATCCGCCGCAAGCTGGGTAAGGCCGCCAAGTAGTCGTAACCGACTCACTCGCATAAGACCAGCACCCCGTTAGGTGCTGGCAAGATCAACCTTTTTAGGAGTTTACGTATGAACAAGCATAAGGCGAAGCTGGAAGGCCTCAAGCGTCGTCAGCGTCGTGTTCGCGGCAAGGTCTCGGGTACCGCCGAGCGTCCGCGTCTTCGCGTGACCCGTACCAACGCCAACATCTATGCCCAGATCATCGACGACAGCAAGGGCTCCAGCCTGACGCTCGTCTCTGCCTCGACCCTCGAGGCCGAGTTCAAGGGCACCCACACCTCGAACAAGGAGGCTGCGGAGAAGGTCGGTCAGCTCGTTGGCAAGCGTGCCATCGAGGCCGGCATCACCAAGGTCGCTTTCGATCGTGGTGGCCGTATCTACCATGGCCGCGTCAAGGCCCTCGCCGACGGTGCTCGTGCCGCCGGTCTCGAGTTCTAGGAGGTATGTAGCACATGGCTCGTAATCAGAAGCAGCAGCGCGAAGCCTCCGAGTTCGAGGAGCGCGTCGTTTACATTAACCGCGTGTCGAAGACCGTCAAGGGTGGTCGTCGCATGAGCCTCGTCGCTCTCGTCGTCGTTGGCGACGGCAAGGGCAACGTCGGCGTTGGCATGGGCAAGTCCGCTGAGGTGCCCATGGCCATCTCCAAGGCGTCTCTCGATGCCAAGAAGAACATGTTCCACGTGCCGGTGACCGAGCAGGGCACCATTCCGCACGAGGTTCTCGGCCACTTTGGTGCCGGCCGCATCATCATCAAGCCCGCTGTCGAGGGTACCGGCGTTATCGCCGGCGGCGCTGTGCGTCCCCTCTTCGAGCTTGCTGGCATCAAGAACGTCCTGTCCAAGTCCCTCGGTACCGACAACGGCCTTAACATCATCAAGGCTGCCGTCGAGGGCCTCAAGGAGCTCTCCAGCCCTGAGGACGTCGCGGCTCGCCGTGGCCTGACGGTCTCCGAGATGTTCGTCGGTAAGGAGAACTAAGCATGGCTGACACCATCAAGATCAAGCAGGTCCGCAGCACCAACGGTTGCAAGCAGGACCAGGTCCGTACTGTCCGTGCCCTCGGTCTCCACAGGATCCGCGAGGTTCGCGAGATTGCTGACAACGAGTCCGTCCGCGGCATGATCTTCAAGGTCAAGCACCTTGTCGAGATTGTAGAGGAGTAGCAAATGCAGCTTCACGATCTTACTCCCGCGCCCGGTTCCACCAAGAACCGCAAGCGCGTCGGCCGTGGCAATTCTTCGGGTCACGGCACCACTTCTGGCCGCGGTCAGAAGGGCCAGGGCTCTCGCTCTGGCGGCACCAAGGGTGCCGGCTTCGAGGGTGGCCAGACTCCGCTGGCTATGCGCCTGCCCAAGCTTCCGGGCTTCCGCAACCCCCGTCGTATCGAGTACACCGCCGTTAACGTTGAGCGTCTCGAGCGCAAGTTCGAGGACGGCGCTGTGATCGACGGTGCCGCTCTTAAGGCCGCTCGCATCACCAAGAGCGAGTTCGAGCCCGTCAAGGTGCTCGGCAATGGTGAGCTCACCAAGAAGTTCACGGTCAAGGTCGACAAGGTCAGCGCTTCTGCGCAGGCCAAGATCGAGGCCGCCGGCGGAAAGGTCGAGCTGCCGTGCTAAATGGTCTTAAGAATGCTTTCCGCATCAAAGAATTGCGCGAAAAGATTCTTTTTACCATAGCTATGCTCGTCGTGTACCGCATTGGTGCGCACGTTCCTGTGCCCGGCATTCCCTTCCAGGGGATGCTGGGCCTTTTCTCGACCGATAACAATTCGGTCGCCGCAGGTGCTATGGCCCTCCTGAATCTTTTCTCTGGTGGCGCGTTGAGCTATGTTTCGGTGTTCTCCCTGGGCATCATGCCTTACATCACCAGCTCGATCATCCTCCAGATGCTCCAGGCCGTTGTGCCTTCCCTGCATGAGCTTGCCCGCGAGGGCGAGGTCGGTCAGACCAAGATTACGCAGTATTCGCGTTACCTCACCCTGGCTCTGGCAATCCTCAACTCCGTGGGTTACCTCTTCCTCTTTAAGAGCTTCGGCATCAGCTTTACCGGCGCCGGCGCTCCCGAGATCATCTTCGACCTCATGATCGTCGGCACGCTCACCGCGGGCGCCATGCTGATCATGTGGATTGGTGAGCTCATCACCCAGCGCGGTATCGGCAATGGCATGTCGCTGATCATCTTCGCGAACATCATGGCCGGCCTGCCGCAGGCGATCTTCTCCAGCACCGAGGGCAATGCCGGTGGCATCATCACCATGGTGATCATCTGCGCCATCATCTTGCTGGTTATCCCGCTGATTGTTTTCCTTGAGCGCGGCCAGCGCCGCATTCCGGTCTCCTACGCCAAGCGCGTCGTGGGCCGTCGCATGATGGGTGGCCAGACCACCTACCTGCCCATCAAGGTCAACACCGCGGGCGTCGTGCCGATCATCTTCGCTTCGGCGCTGCTGTACTTCCCGGCCCAGATTGCCGTGTTCTTCCCTGGTATCGGCTGGATCCAGGCAGTTGCCTCTGCGCTTTCGACCGGTTGGCTCAACTGGGTGCTTAACGTTGTCCTCATCGTGTTCTTCGCGTACTTCTACACCTCCATGGTGTTCAACCCCGATGACACGGCCGACAACCTTAAGAAGCAGGGCGGCTTTATTCCGGGCGTCCGTCCGGGTAGGGCTACCGCGGCCTACATCAAGAACGCGCTCAACAAGATCACGCTTCCCAGCGCTGTCTTTTTGGCGCTCATCGCCATCGTGCCTTCGATCATCTTCTCCTTCACGGGTAACCATCTGATCCAGGCATTTGGCGGCACGTCCATCCTCATCATGGTCGGCGTCGTGCTCGACACGGTCGATAAGCTCGAAGGCCAGATCAAGATGTATGATTACGATGGATTCTTTAAATAGGCTAGAGGAGGATTGCTCATGAACCTCGTATTGCTCGGAGCTCCGGGTGCCGGTAAGGGCACCGTCGCACAGGAGCTCGTCGCCGAGTTTGGCGTCGCTCACATTTCTACGGGCGACCTGCTGCGTGCTGCCGTCAAAGGTGGCACCGAGCTTGGTATTCAGGTTAAGAAGTACATGGACGCTGGCGAGCTCGTTCCCGATCAGCTCGTGATCGACCTTGTCAAGGAGCGTCTTGCCGCCGATGACGCCCAGCAGGGCTTCATCCTCGATGGCTTCCCGCGCAACACCGCCCAGGCTGTGACGCTCGATTCCGAGCTCTCCGCCATGGGTCGCGAGATCGACTGCGCCCTTCTGGTCGATGTGGCCCCCGAGGTCATCATCGATCGTCTGTCTTCGCGTCGCACCTGCCGCGCCTGCGGTTACACCGGCACCGCTGCCGATGCCACCTGCCCCAAGTGCGGCGGCGAGATGTATCAGCGCGACGACGACAAGCCCGAGACCATCAAGAACCGTCTCGATGTCTACGAGAAGTCCACGAGCCCGCTCGTCGACTACTATCGTGGTCAGGGTCTGCTCAAGTCGGTCAACGGTGACCAGGCTCGCGAGACCGTGTACGGGGATGTCAAAGAGGCTCTCGGTCTATGATCAAGATTAAATCTGCAACGCAAATTGAGCAGATGAAGAAGGCGGGAGCGCTATCTAAGATGGCGCTCCGCCACGTTGGGGCCATGGTTCGCCCCGGCGTGTCGACCTTCGAGCTCGATCAGCTTGCCGAGCAGATTATCCGCATGCATGGCGGCACCCCTGCCTTTAAGGGTTACGGCGGCTTCCCGGGGACCATTTGCGCATCGATCAACGATGCCGTGGTTCACGGTATTCCCAATCCCGACATGATCCTGCGTGATGGCGATATCATCTCCATCGATACGGGAGCCATTGTCGACGGTTGGGTCGGCGATAACGCCTGGACGTTTTTCGTCGGCACGCCCACGCCCGAGGCCAAGGCCCTGTGCGAGGTTACGCGCGATTGCCTAAAGGCTGCCATCGAGCAGGCTGTTCCCGGTAACCATATCGGGGATGTCGGTTATGCCGTTCAGTCCCTTGCCGAGTCTCACGGTTACGGTGTGCTTCGCGATTACGTGGGGCATGGTATCGGCCGCGTGATGCACGAGGACCCCAATGTTCCAAATTATGGAAAGAAGGGGAGAGGCGTTCGCCTTCAGGCTGGTATGGTCATCGCCATCGAGCCGATGGTTACGATGGGTTCCAATCATGTGAGCACGGGCTCCGATGGTTGGATCGTAACGACCAATGACCACCTGCCCGCCGCGCACTACGAGAACACCGTCGCCATTACCAATGACGGCC
>URDE01000003.1:0-45379 GCA_900546525.1 uncultured Collinsella sp. | reverse complement strand
AGGACCAGGTCTTCGGCGTTCATGCTGCCCCCATCATCGCGGTCTATGGGGTCAATGATATGGCACCGTGAGGACACATGTATGTCAATCCTGGTCTAACAGAGCCTATCGTTTTGACATATCGGCCATTGAGTTCTCTCGATTCGCGACGCACTGCGTCGCGAATCGAGAGAAACCGTCTCAACCCCAATGATTCGGTTAGGTCCGCACACGCTTGCGCAATGAACAAGCAAAGCATGTTTGCCGTCGGGCTCCCCCAATTCGGATCGCACTGCGTTCCGAATTGAACCTGACACGCTGCCGCAGGTTATCACGAATTCCCGACAGAGCATAAAAGGAGCTTTCCATGACAGACAGACCGAAAACAACACTGCGCGACTGCATCTATGGGCTTGCCGTCGGCGACGCACTGGGCGTTCCTTACGAGTTCAGACCCCGCGGCACGTTCGAGTGCACCGACATGATCGGCTACGGCACGCACGGGCAGCCCGCCGGCACCTGGAGCGATGACACGTCCATGACGCTTGCTACCTGCGACTCGATTAGGGAGCTTGGGCACATCGATACCGCAGACATGCGCGATAAGTTCGTAAGCTGGATTGCCCGTGGCGAGTATACGATCGACAGCGTTTTCGACTACGGCGGCACGACCGCCCGCGCCTTGCACACCGGCAAAGGAGGCTCCGGCGAGCGCGACAACGGCAACGGCTCGCTCATGCGTATCGCGCCCCTGGCGTTCACCGATGCGACAGACGAAGATGTCAGCAAGGTCTCCGCGATTACACACGCCCACAGAACGTCGACCGACGCGTGCATCATATTTGTCGAGCTAATGAGGGATGTGATGAACAACGCGCTCCCCTCGTGGGCGCTCCACCTGAAAGACGCACCCGAGCACGAAATCAGGTCCGGCGGTTTCGTGCGCGACACGCTTAAGGCCGCCACCTGGTGCTTTGTGAACACCAACGGCTACGAAGATTGTGTGCTTGCCGCCGTCAACCTGGGCGACGACACCGACACCACCGCAGCCGTCGCCGGCGCCCTCGCAGGAGCAAAATACGGCTTCAATGCTATTCCTCAGGAATGGATTGACACCCTGCGCGGCAAAGAGTTGATTGAGGGTTGCTTGTTTTAGGGCGCGCTGACAGCAGAAACAGGCCGGGAGGCATCGTGGAGAGGTCGACGCTGCGCGCGGCTGCGAGGGTCTTTTCGCGATTCCTTCAGCGCGCTCTCGTAGAGCGCCTTGTAGTCGGGGTCCTGGCCGGTGTCTCCGCCCTGTGCAGGTTCGGTCGGCTCGGTCTCGGCTGGCGTGGTCTCCTGGGCCATGCTCCCTCCATTTCCGCCCCGCGTGAGGCATCGTCTTGTCACGTGCGGGGCGCTTTTCGGCATGAACCAGGCCACCCGTGCGAATGGCCTGGTTCAACGTTTTGGTCGGGGCGGCGGGACTCGAACACGCGCGGACGGTGCCCACGTGCTCCTGAGGCACGCGCGTCTACCAATTCCGCCACGCCCCGATGGCACCTGGCCGAGGAATCGAACCCCGGTAAGCGGTTTTGGAGACCGCCGCACTGCCATCGCGCTAGCCACGTGTGTATAATTTGATTTGAAAAGCCCTGGGCGTGCTGGATAGCTAACCTGGGGCTTATTTCTTTATGTCGTCTAAGGCCCCGCCCCTGGTCAACAAGATAACGCGGCCGATGTCATGCCTCGACATCTCAAGCCGCACGCGCTTCAGCGCGTCCTCTCTTGTCACAAGGGCTTCCTCGCAGTTAAGCACGACAATAGAGGGCCTTACCGGCCCACCTTCCGCCTTTTCGAACTGCCGAACTGCCTTTCTTATATTGCGCTCGATGTTTGATTACCGGTTAGATCGACACTGATCCAAAGCCTGCCGCGATTAAACCGCTTATATGCATCGGCTTGATTACCAGCTAGATCGACACTGATCCAAAACTTGATAAGGTTGCCAGCGTAAGGGAAAATAGGAATCGCGGAAAGTAGCACAGTACGAGGAGTGCCCTTGATTGAGGAGACGTAGGTGCAAATCCTACCGCCGCGCAAGCCGTCCTTCGGGGCGGCTTTTTATGCCAATAGGAGGCGGCGGATGCCCTTCGAGAAACCCGCCGTGGTCGCCTCGACCCCGTGGAGAGCGCCAAGCGGGACGAGCTCACCGCCGGCCACGCGAGATTATCCCCGCATGTGCGAGGAACAGCGACGACCTCGTTTGCAAGAGGATCGACGGCGAGATCACGGCACTTGGTGTAAGGTCCGGCGCCGACGTATCGGACATCTTCTCCGGCGTCACCGACAACCACTGCAAGGACGGAGCACGGCATCCTGATTACGATTGGAACGATGACCTCATCGCGAGGGAGGCGTTCGCCGAGTTTTTAAGCGCCCACTTCACAAGCCCGGAATCAGCCGAGCGGCTGAAACGCTATTTCCCGGAATCGGGTAAGATATTCGATGAGATGCTCGACGAGTTGGGAAGGGGCTGACATGTACATCTACCTAAGCAAGGAGGACAGCGAGAAGCTGGACCGCCTCATGCGTGAGTACGAGCAGACCTTCCATGAGAGATGCCACGCCTACTGCATGCGCGACCCTATCGCCGAGATAGAGAAGTGCCTGAAAACCGGCAAGCCATCCAAGCTCAAGCCTGAACCCGAAGCGGTCTACTAGACACCAACGGTGAGTCGCTTGCAAAGTTTGACGAGCTTCTAGAGAGGCTGGCACGATGAGGGATGCCAAGAAAATAACCGCCGAGGACGCGCTCGAGGCCCATATGGAGCGGTTCGGCTTCATCCCGTGGGGGCTTTCGACAATGGATGACGATCACATTGTCGCCGCTGTCGAGAAGGCGCTCAAAGACGGAGAGCCGTACAAGGACGAAGTGCCTGAGGACTGCGTCCTGTAAATACGAAACAACTTAGACGCTGAAGCAAAAGCCCCGCAACAGCGGGGCTTTTTTCATGCCGCGTGACCGCGCCGCGACACTGCCCGCAGAGAGATCGGGGCAGGCATGAAAGAGCTTTTCACATGTGCGAGCTGCGGCGACTGCGCCGCAAGGCCAGGCTTCGGCTTCATGTTCCTGGATACCTACGCCTGCGCGCAGCGCGGCGACGAGGTCGAGCCCGACGACGGCTGCACGCTCGAGTGCGCCGGCGCACCGGTGCAGGCCATCGAGGCGTGCGAGGCCGACGTGTCCGGCCGCGTCGGCTACGGCACGGAGGTGCTGGAACGATGGCCGCACCGCGAAAGGTCGGCAAGGAGAAGTGGAGCGCCAAGAACGACACGTGGACCGACCGCAACGGCGACACCGTCAGCGGGATGAGGAAGAAGGGCTTCACGCGCGGTAGCGCCAAGGGCCTGACCGCCTCGGACATCTCCGGGCTTGTCGAGGTGCGCGCCGACAACCGCGAGGTCATCGCCAACGCCATCGACCGCGCGCTCGAAGCCGCGCTGGAGGAAATCGGCCTCGTCGCGGAGGGCTACACCAAGCGTGCCTGCCCGGTCGACACGGGCCGGTTGCGCAACTCCATCACCCACATCATCGACGAGGGCGGCAAGTGCGCCGTCATCGGCATGACCGTCGAGTACGCGCCATATGTCGAACTGGGAACGAGGCACCAGAAGCCGCAGCCCTACCTCAAGCCGGCGGCCGAGGACCACGAATCCACATACCGCTCAATCTTCCGCAAGCACCTCGGGGGCTAGTGCCGCGTTACTCCGTTTGGATACTCACCCTTGCCGCGAGGTATTGCGGCAAGGGCCCTGCCGAGGCAACAGGCGGGAACCCGCCCATTCCGAAGCAAGGGAGATTCTGTTGGCACCCACACGAAAGATGCTCAAGGCAATGGGCATCGAGGACGAGAAGATCGACCAGATCACCGACGAGCACGCCGAGAGCGTTAACGCGCTCAAGGCCAAGCTTGATTACCGTTAGAGCGACACCGACCCAAAGCTACTACTATCAACCCATTGGCGCGTGGTGGTTTGATTGCCAGCCAGATCGACACTGCTCCAAAACACGTTCCGTTGCCGAAGCCGCCCATGACGTGTTTGATTACCAGTTAGATCGACACTGCTCCAAAACAGTTCACCGACTATCAGATGTTCGCTACCCGTTTGATTACCAGTTAGATCGACGCTGCTCCAAAACGGCTGTGCACGGCTGCCTTCCTGGGCTCCGGTTTAATTACCAGTTAGATCGACACTGCTCCAAAACAGGAGCAAACAATTGCAGCAGCCGGGTATAGTTTGATTACCAGTTAGATCGACACTGCTCCAAAACAGGCAATGGCGATATTGATTAGCAGTCCTAGTTTGATTACCAGTTAGATCGACACTGCTCCAAAACATATGGAGGGGCCGTTTGGCCCAGCGTGGGTTTGATTACCAGTTAGATCGACACTGCTCCAAAACCCTCATCGTCGGTGTGCTCAACGTCACCGTGTTTGATTACCAGTTAGATCGACACTGCTCCAAAACAAGACTTCTATGTGTTGCAGCCTAAGAAAAGTTTGATTACCAGTTAGATCGACACTGCTCCAAAACGAGGTCAAGGAGGACCAAACATGAGCAAGCGTTTGATTACCAGTTAGATCGACACTGCTCCAAAACATAGGTGCAAGGGTAAGGAGGGCGGGGGCTGTTTGATTACCAGTTAGATCGACACTGCTCCAAAACCGCCGACGCTCGATTTCTTGGTGTCGATGAGTTTGATTACCAGTTAGATCGACACTGCTCCAAAACGCCAGTTGATGTCTGAGATCATGGCGCGTTATTTGATTACCAGTTAGATCGACACTGCTCCAAAACGCCGCGAGCCCCGTATCAGCAATGGCGATGGTTTGATTACCAGTTAGATCGACACTGCTCCAAAACTTCGCAGATGTTGCCGAACACATCGTTCGGTTTGATTACCAGTTAGATCGACACTGCTCCAAAACACTACAGCGCCCATGTTGGAGCGGCGCTAGTTTGATTACCAGTTAGATCGACACTGCTCCAAAACAGAAGGTCTCGGACTCGAGCTACGGAACGGTTTGATTACCAGTTAGATCGACACTGCTCCAAAACGAACGGCGACGTATGGAGGCCGGTCCTGGTGTTTGATTACCAGTTAGATCGACACTGCTCCAAAACTGACTGAAGTTGCAAGAATCGAGAGAAAGAGTTTGATTACCAGTTAGATCGACACTGCTCCAAAACTTTGCAGATGTTGCTGAGCACATCGTTCGGTTTGATTACCAGTTAGATCGACACTGCTCCAAAACAAAGTGCAGGGGCCGTCTCCTTAGTCTCGGGTTTGATTACCAGTTAGATCGACACTGCTCCAAAACGCCATTTGTGTCTATATTGTGATGGCGAAAGTTTGATTACCAGTTAGATCGACACTGCTCCAAAACTTCTTTTGCACAGCAACCGTCAATAAATTGGTTTGATTACCAGTTAGATCGACACTGCTCCAAAACGAGTATCCAATGAAGAAATCGACCGTTTGGTTTGATTACCAGTTAGATCGACACTGCTCCAAAACTGCCCGCGACGGCGACGAGCGCGGCTGTCGGTTTGATTACCAGTTAGATCGACACTGCTCCAAAACAGGACATCGTTGCGGCGCTCAAGGAGCCGGTTTGATTACCAGTTAGATCGACACTGCTCCAAAACCCTGATACCGTCTTTCGCCTCGCCGATGTCGTTTGATTACCAGTTAGATCGACACTGCTCCAAAACCGCTCTCGCGCGGACAGGTCAATGTGTGGCGTTTGATTACCAGTTAGATCGACACTGCTCCAAAACGCAAGCGCGAGACCTACGCCCGCCGTTACTGTTTGATTACCAGTTAGATCGACACTGCTCCAAAACCGATTTGCTTGTAGATGCTCGTGAGGTTCCGTTTGATTACCAGTTAGATCGACACTGCTCCAAAACGGCGTGGCGGGCCTGTACGCGGCCCTCAATGTTTGATTACCAGTTAGATCGACACTGCTCCAAAACTACATGCCGTGCTTGACAATGACGATATGCGTTTGATTACCAGTTAGATCGACACTGCTCCAAAACAATCACGCGAATGTAATCCTTTGTCCCGGAGTTTGATTACCAGTTAGATCGACACTGCTCCAAAACCATTGGAGCAAATTCCCTACTGCGACGGGACGTTCAATCTAACCGGTCAGTTCTTTCAATGCTCTAAAAACTGCAGGTCAACCGTTAGTTTATGTTCATGTCCGTAAGACATGGTATCTTTTTTATTCTCCAGGAGCAACAAGCTCAACTTAAGGAAAAACACGTGGTCATAGAGCGTTTGCAGCTCATTTTCCGTCAAAAAAGTTTTGAGATTTACAAATACGATTGTCTTTCTGCAGCCAGCGTCAAGAGCAAATGAAAGGAAATTCAGCAGATTATCAAGGAACGATTTATCTTCTTGAAGCGCTGCGCCAAATCCTAAAAACTTAAGGTAGCGCTTCAAATCCCATTCTAACCCAAACCCCAAATCGGCATTAAAGCCAAGGTTCAATCCGCCTAAACGCAGCTTTATTGCACGTTCAGCCTCTTCCACCTGCATACGCAGATCTTCGTCTTCTAGAAACTCGCGCTCAACCTTCTTGGTGATTGCGGTCATAAATGCACGGTCATCCCATGGAAGATTCAGCGCATCAGGCACTACCATCAGGGCGCTGCCGGGCTTAATCTCCTCATCGTCTTTCCAAAGGGAATAAGGCTCCATCGCCTGGCGCCCCAATCCGTTTTGCAAAGAAGCTACAATCCGCGCGAACAGAGCCGAATTCTCGACTTGCAGAACCGAGGTCTCCCCCGCGGTTAAATCCACTGGGTTTTCAAGCCCTGAAAACACGAGCCTCATAAAACCAGAAGCTCCTCCATCGTGTCTATCTCCTCATGGGTCTCACGACTGCCCGTTATATACTCCATGGTCGAAAACTGAGATTCAGTCACGCGAAGGACCTGAACGAGGCCGGACGGCGGGCGATGCTTCCTGAGTCTTTGCACCGCGCTTCCCGCCGCCCCATCATTAACAACAAGCTTTGCATACACGGACTCCTGGAGCATAAGATAGCCGTCTTTAAGAAGAAACTTGCGGAATACCCGGTAGTCTTTTCTCTGCGCAGGAGTATCGACGGGCAAATCAAAAAAGACGACAAGCCTCATATATCTGATCCTTTCCCCGATACTCATACGACCTCAAACGACTCGATTTCGTCCACCGACAACTTTCGATCAAGTGCCTTGAAGCAGTCAGCAACGTACAGAGAGATTACGGACCCCACGCGATATGTGCCGCCTCGATATGCGATTCCTTGATTGAGCATGTCAACCAAAAGCAGCTTTGTCTCCTTAGAGAACTCGCCGTCAAAGTTATCGAACACAATACGGTCTACAAGAGGCCTAAACGGCTCCATAAAATCGCAGCTCAAATTGAACTGGTTGTACTCATTTCTGTGGCAGATTCCCGCCTGCGTAAGGTATCCGCGCGCCGTGATCTCGCGATTGACGCTCGACAGCAGGATCGCATAGCCGTAATTGAGAGCAGCATTCAGAGGCGTATCGTCATCCCTCGAGAAGGACGGACCAAACAGAGAGCTGAAATACAGTCGAGCGGCATGACCCTCGCGATTTGTTGTATCTCCAGAGCGCACCTCAGCAACAATGCTCTTGAGCGTCTCACCTTGCTCCTCGCGCGCACGGGCGTGGAGCACATCAGATTGATGTTTGATTTTGTCGCGCACGATTCGTTGCCATACGCGCTTTTTGATTGGCTCGCCCCACTCAAGCTGTTCTGCAATACGCTTGCTGGTGTTATGAGCCCCGTATAGCGGCAAATACTGCCCAATGGGGTCGCGTTTCTCATCAGAAACGACAAACGCGACCTTTGCCTTGGCAAGCTCCGAGAGCAGATAAGCACTTATGAACACTTGGTTGGTCTGAAGGACGACCGACGAAATCTCCGAAAGGTGAACCTTCGCCGTGTCGTCCTCCCGACGGACAACCATGTATCCGCCCTTGTACTGCAGTTTGCAGGGGCTAGAAATGACGATGTTCCTAAAGCCCGACACGGGTCCTTCTCTCGAACATGCCTGTTACGGATTGGTCAACAATAAAGAATGTGACTTGTGGATCGTTCAGCAACTTAGAGAATACGATGCCCATATGACCCGCCTTAGAAGGACCTCCCACCATCGACAAATCAACGATTCGATCGTTACCATTTACGAGCGCAATAAGACCGGTAAGCAACTTTTTCCTCTGCTCAGCAGAAAGGCTCGCGTACGCCTCATCAAACCTGCCCAGATTTAGCTGCAGCGACAAACGTTTATTAAGAGTGAGCAATGATTGATCAATGCCTAGCCAAATGGTATTTAGCTCAGCGATAGCATCAGAAGTTAGCATCTCGTCAGCAAATAGCAGGGCGCTCATTTCATCCTGCGAAAATGCCAATTGAGAGCCCGATCTGACCTCCTTTGCGCCAGTAATAATCAAACGGTCTCCATCCACCTCAATCAGCTGTTTCTTGTAGATCTTCGACCTCGTGATACCGACGTACTCCAGACCCTCCTTCTCCGCAAGTCCCCTCGCATACTCGCCAAGCGCTGCCGAGTCGCCCTCGATGCGCGCCGCAAGCCACACGGGAACCTGAGAGAACCGGAACACCGGCTTACCCTTCTTTTTGGCCTCATAGACAAAGAAATACGCAAACTGCTGGCTCGAAAAACCACCGTATTGCTTGGCGTCGAGCCCCTGCTTGGTCGACAACTCAAGCTTTGCACCCATCTTGGGATCACGCGGCGAGTAAATCGTTGCCTTCCAGAACGCGCCCGTATCTTCCTGTGGCATCCTCGAGATGTAGCACTGGCGATAGTTGAGCGCGCGGCGAATGCCCTCGACCTCTGCCGCTGCGTTCCAGCCGTCCGGAAGATACTTTCCCCTATAGCGCTTGACCTCGTCGTCCTCGGTCCAGGCATCGTCAAAGACCTCGCCCGTCTCGGGGTCAAAACCCGCAGTCATAAAGCTATTGACGACAAATCCGGCAGATCCAGGCATGCGATGGGTTTTCTTAAACAGTTCAGACTGCTCGCGCACGTATTTCTTAATCACATGCGAGTAGCCAATGGGGTTCTCATACATACCGGGGTGGCGCATCTGAATAAACAGCCCCAAGCGGCATGCCAGATAGGCATCATGCGCATGATGGAAATCGTTGGCTTCGCGGCATTTGACCAAGCCGGCCGCCTCACGAAGGTTGTGCGATACGCTCGCCTTAACGGGAACGATCTTCGTTCCCTCGTCGGCATAACGCGCCTCAAGCAACGCCTGCGCCATCTTAACCATCTGGCTCGTCTCCACGAGCTGACGCGCGACAAAGCCCTTCATGGCGTTCTCGTTTATGGAAGAACGCAGCAGGTTGCGATACTTTTTATCGCCAATGAGCTTCGCCTGATGTAGCTGCTTCCACGTTTCGCCCATCTTCCAGCGAATGCTCTTATCAATCAAAAGCTGGTCGGTCTTGTGCTGGTTCTCCTCGCGGTACACCAACGCCTTATTCTCCAGACTGTCGTCCTTAATGTAGGCGCGCGGAATGATATGGTCGACCTCGTACTCGCCCGAGCCCGCCATAAGCTTATTGAGGTCGATAGCACGACCAGAATACAGGCATTTTCCGTTCTGCATCAAATAGAGGGTCAGGCGCTCGTCAAGGTCTACATTGGCTGCCTTGAGCTCCTTGAAATCGTCCATAACAGCCAGGACGCCGCCCTCGGCCTTAAACGCCTTGAGCGCGTCCTCGATGGCGTCCCAGCGCTTCGTGGTCCGCTTGCCCTTCTTCTTTTCGTCCTCGTCGCGAGTCACCTCAACAAAAACGTTGGCCGGCGCGTGCCCCGCAATCTTTGCGATTTCGTCAACAATGCGAATCGCTTGATTCAAGCTGCGACGAATCGCCGGAGATCCAGGGAGCTCATTTACGCCTAGAGACTTCTCATGTTCGGCATAGTATTTGCGATTGTGCTCATCCACTTTTTCCTGGAAGCCCAGTGTGTTGTCGTGGAGGATCTCCATCATCACCATGGTCTCGCCCAAGCGGCGCTCAGAGCTGGGGTTTCCCTCTCGCAGCACGTCCATGATGCTCATAGAGCGACCAGCTTGCGTATCAATCCTGATGCCCGTCAGGAACTTCTCCGACAGACGTCCCCAACCAGTCAGCCGCTTTTTGCAAATCTTCTTAATCTGCTCGGCATCGAGCATTCCGTTGCCACTGGGACCAAACTCATCCTGCAGCTTTTCCTTAAGGATCGAGCGATCCTCGAACAACGTGTTCCAAAGAATGATCTTCTCGATAACCAGATACTCGGCACGGCTCAACTCGTCCACGCCAAAGATGTCTTTGGCAAAGAAGATGTACGAGCCCATCTTTGATTCAAGACCGCTCTCGCCCTGGCCACCGCGGACAACAGGATTTGTCGCGTCGCCCTCTTTTACAAGCCAATCGGCAATCATCTTGTAAGTAACGCGACGTTTTTTATGGAAAAGCTCATGGACAATGCCTTCGCGCTGCGCGGCATCCAGGCGCTGCCAATCGTCACCATCTTCGGACCAGCGAACACCATTGAGTTCATTCAGAACGCAGAACTCCTCATAGAGCAGAGACTGCTTGGGAAGAACCTTTTCACCAGCAAGATAAGTGCAATCGCCCGTCATGCGCAGAATAAAGTTCTCGGCGCTCTTGTTTTTATCGATCACGGTATCCCAGTTCCAAGGCATGATCGTCGCATCTTCCATGCCGGGCTTGCGCTCGGACCATTGGAATCGGTGATTGCCATGTTTGTCCTGGGCAGCATTTTTAGGCGTCAGCGGTCCCACATAGTACGGGATACGGAATGTGACCAGGCTCTCGATCTTCGCAGCCTCGTCCTTGAGGAACGGATAGAAGCGACCCTGGTTTTTGAGAATGGCCTGCAGCTCCTCAAGATGCAGCTGATAGTAGATGGCGCCGTTATCACTCGTCTTAAGGCGACGCAAAAAGCGCTGTTTGTCGAATGCGTCCATCATGGCGATATAGCGCTCATCCGTCTCCGCACCCGTTCCCGCAAAGAGCTTCTTTACGGATTTAGCGAAGTCATCGTAAGACAGTTTATGCAGGTCATATGCGGTGTAACCCTGTGCCTTAGAGACATCGTAGTCGCGCGAGGGGTCATCGCTATTCGAATCATGATAGGTTGCGCCGCGGAAGAAAGACTCATATGAGCCGGGAGCATATTCGCGGACCAAAGTCTTGAGCCGATCAAGATCATTCGCGTAACAATTGTATTTTTCGATCATGTTGACCGAGATAGTCTGTCCCTCAGCATAGGACAAAAGCCCCTGCAGCACATAGGCAGAGTAAACACCGCAAACGGACTCAAGAAGCTCGACGCAGTCATCGGGACATGCGGCCTGCAGCGCTTCTAGCTTCTCGTCATCCGAAAGCGCGAGCTTAGTTGCCTCGCATTCAAAATCGCCAAAGACGTCTTTGAACTCACACTGAAGGCCAACGACAGCGTTCGACAAAGCCTTCGCCAGCTTTTTGTTCGCAGCCGCATCCGCAGTGTCCACTTTTACAAGCGCCTGAATGTCTTTTGCCTTTTGCGAACGAGAAGACCTCTCGTCAGCGAGAAGCTTTGCGACAGCGCTTTTATTGATTTTTGTAACATCGTATTCCCTAGACTCGCACCAAGTCTGCAGGGAATCATTGAGGCGCTCGAGGGCATCGGATGTCTTTGCCGTCTTTGCCGTCAGCTTCTCTCCCTGGCGCAAGAAGTTACCACGATGCTTAACGATGTTATGGATTGCGAGATACACCAATCGAAGATCGGCCTGCTCATCGGTATCCATAAGGTAAGTGCGCAGATGATAGATGGTCGGGAAGCGATCGTAGTAATCGGCCTTGGTGAAGTCCTTGGTAAAAATCGGGTCGCCTTCGATGGTTCGCGACTGATTGAGTCGCATGAAAAAGCCCGGGTCGACCTCGCTCATCGCGGGCTCGAACAGCTTTTGCAGCAAGTCGAGGCGCCAACGACGACGCACGTAACGGCGGCGCTGCCCACGATGAACGCGCGCCTCGGACGCCGGCTGCGCACTATCGAACAAACGGCTGCCCCACGTTGGTTGCTTCTTAAAATGTAGAAGCTTGCCCTGGGCATCAGTCACTGCCCAGCCAACGGAGCCGGTTCCCATGTCGAGGCCGATATTGTAGTCGCCAGAGTAGTTTCTTAAATTCATGTCGACCAGCCCTTCCGCGCTGTGTTACAGTTGCCTTGTCGATTACCAGTTACATCGACACTGCGAGTCAAAATACGGCTTTGCCAAAAATGCCTTCTTTAGAAGGCGTCCCGTAGGGGACAATTTGACTTGCCAGAGGGGTTCCATTCGGGACCCCTCTTTTTTTGATACTACTACCGCATACGGACATTTTTTAATAGCTATCGGCAAACGTAATGTTGCTCAACGTTTGCGCTGTGAGCATGTGTGTTTAATGGAGTGCCTGCGGGTCCTGTCGCCGCACAAAAACGGGGCGGCCCGCACCCCTGCGGGCCGCCCCGTGCCCCTAGCTATCGCGTCATAAGACTAACCAGTGCCACTCCCCTACTTACCAAATATCGCGCCAAACAATCCCTTGCGTTTGGGCTTCTCCTCTCGGTAGGAACCCTCCGCCGCCGCTGCCACCTGCCGCGGTTGCTCGCCGCCTCCGCGGCGTACGATCTGGTATAGGAAGGGCGATTTAACGTATTTGACCTCGATGGGCGTGGCGTGCACGGTGCTTTCGCTCGACAGCATCACGTTGGGATTGAGCGGTGCCACCACATGCGCCTCGCGCTTGTCGCTAAACACCACCGCGGCCGCGCGGCCCGTCTGGCCGTTTACGGCAATGCGTACCTGCTCGCCATCGCGGCCGTCCGACGCGGGACGATCGACAAAGTAGACCGGCACCATCACCAGACCATCCTTGTGCTTGCGAGCCTTGCGCGCCCAGGTGCGGATGCTCTTTTTATTGAGCCCCAGCACCGCCTCGGCATCGTTGCCGGCAATGTCGAGCGCCAGCTTATCAATGACCACCTGGTCCTTGGTAGACGCATCGACGGAGACAACGCGAAAGTCACCTTCCTGCATAGCGGGATCGAACGGTCCCACCTTGCCAAAGTCCCACGGCTCCAAAATGCCCATAAGGCGAACGTCCAGGTAGTTTGCCCGCGGATACGCCCAGTCGAGCACCTCGTAGTACACCAGGGTCTCCTTGCTCAGCCCTTTGCCCGGGAAGGACGCCATCATGCGCAGGTCCGCCAACGCCATGGGGAAATAGAAGAGCATCATGTCGTTTTGGATCGCGTCTTCTACATCGTGCCCGGCAAAGGCATCGGGATACTGACGCACCAGCTGCAGCGCGTTGGCACGTGCCTGCTGCGGCGATATCTCACAGGGGACGCCCTGTTCGGGAACGTATTCGGCACCCACGCCCATGGTCAGGCGCTTACTAAACGTACCGGGCTTGAGCAGGTCGGCAACGCTGATCTTATTGCTGCAGGACGGGCACTCAAACACGCGTTGGGTCGACTCGCCCTCAAAGGACGCGCCGCAGAAGGGACAGGGAATGCTTACGTGCGTCGCCTCTTGGAACTCCTGCGCCGTGCCGCGGTCCTCCCACAGCAGATGCTCCAGAACCGACTGGTTGCGCCAGTGCGCATTGAAGAAATACCAGTCCGGGTCCTCTGGGCGCTCGAGCTGCGAGACGTGCGTGAGCTTGAGCAGCCCGTCAACCACCGTCAGCGGCGTATGACGGATACCCAGGGCGCTCTTGGGCTCCCCGGCGTCCGCTTGCCACGGAATAACCGTTTCGCAATAGGCGCACTCAAAGCTGCGCTTTGCCTGGTGCGAATACATGGGGCCGCCGCAGTTTTGGCATTTAATGGCAAACATCTCGTCCATGGATACGTCCTCCTTTGCACAGGGGCTGTCGACATTAAGTATGTCGGGCAGGCAGGCACATGCCCATACCCATGTGGCCCAAAATGGAGCACCTGGTCGGACAAGAAGGGCCGCTCGTTAGCTCCAGCAGGCCATTGCTGCATTTTCTGAGCATCGGCGCACGGTGCGCTCATGCGAGCTACACTATCCCCTTAAACGAGGATGCTAGGAGATACGCCATGCTATTTGTAAATCGGCTGGTACATACGCTTGTTCCCAGCAGTGTGGACGAGCCGGTCGATACGACTTGCCGCACCAACGCAGGCTTTGCCGCAAGTCTCATCTGCATTGGACTCAACATTACCCTGTGCCTAGCCAAGGGCATCGCGGGTCTGCTCGCCGGCTCCGTCTCGCTTATCGCCGACGCCTTCAACAACCTCTCCGATGCGTCGAGCAACATTGTGAGCCTGCTCGGATTCCGCCTTGCCAGTCGCCCGGCTGACGAAGGTCACCCCTATGGTCACGGCCGCTACGAATACCTCGCCGGCCTGTTTGTCGCCGTCCTCGTTTGTGCCGTCGGCATCAACCTGGTGCTCGAGTCCGTTACCAAGATCATCAAGCCCTCCCCCACCGCTTACACGCTCGTTTCCCTTGCGGCACTGGCTACATCCATGCTCGTTAAGCTCTGGATGGCTGCATTCAACCGCACGCTGGGCGATCGCATCGACTCGGAGACGCTCATCGCCACGGCGCAGGACTCCAAAAACGACGTCATCACCTCGGGCTCGGTCTTGGTGGCGGCGCTTATTTCGCAGGCGACCGGCTTTGACCTCGATGGCTGGGCGGGCCTGGGCGTGGGCATCTTCATCTGCATCAGCGGCCTGGGCCTGGTGCGCGACGCCATCAGCCCGTTGCTTGGGCAAGCGCCCGACCCCAAGCTCGTCCAGGAAATCCGCGACAGGATCATGTCGTACCCCCAGGTCCTGGGCACGCACGACCTCATGGTGCACGACTACGGCCCCGGCCGTCAGTTTGCCAGCGCACACGTGGAAATGCCCGGCGAGGGCGATGCCTTTGAGCACCACGAGATTCTGGACACCATCGAACACGACATCAAACGCCAGATGGGCATCGCCATCACGTTGCACTGCGACCCCATTGCAACAACCGGCGATGACTTGCGCGGCTGGGTCAAGCGCGGCGTAGCGCAGATCGACCCCGCGCTTTCCATCCACGACTTGCATGAGCACGATGGCTTTGTTTCGTTTGACTTGGTGCGTCCCGACGGCTTTGACATATCCGACGAGGAGCTGCTGGAGCTCGTCACGCGCATCGTGCACGAGCGCAGGCCCGATGCATCATGCGTCGTCACGTTTGACTCGGGCTTTAGCTCGCCCGAGCGTCCGGCAGAGCAGCTGTAATCGACAGTAAAACGGGACGCAGGACCGCCGACCAACGCGCCTACGCGCCCGGTCACGCGATCCTGCGTCCCGTTTTTGTTTGCACTGCTAAGGCTCTAGCCGCTCGGCCGCTAGTTTCCCTGTGCGCCCGAAATGCCGCTTTGTAGGGCATTCCAGGCATCCGTCGCCATGTCTCCCAAGTTCTGCGCGGTATCGCCCAGGTTTTGTGTCGTATCGCCCAGCTCTTGCGCCTTGTCTCCCAATTCCTGCGCCTTGTTGCTCAGGTCCTCCAGCATGTTGGAGCTCGAGCTGTCGGTGCCGCTTTGACCGTCGGACGAGTTGCCCGAGCTGTTCTTGTGCGTGAGTTGAATTTCAAGGTTACCGTTGTCGTTATAGTAGGCAGAAGTAACAACCCAGTTGGCATCGACGACGGGCGTTGAGCCATCATCAGTCAGGACCACGGCATTCGAAAGATCGGCGCCGCGCGACTTGAGGAGCTTCTTAGCGTTGGACCAGTACTGCCCCGGAATATCGCTCAGATCGACGGTGCTAGACGAGGCGGACTCGGTTTGCTCGGCAGTGGTATCTGCCGTTGAACTCCCTCGCTTGTTGAGCATGCCCGACACAATGGCGAACACAATCGAGAGGGCAAAGAAGATCGCCAGCACAATGAGGATCTTCTTGATCACGCTCGACGAACGCGACGGCGTCTCTTCCTCGTCCTCACCATACTGCGGGATCGATTTGGGATAGTCGCGATAAGGTTGGCGCGCATACGGATCGCGCGACTCATATCGAGGCTGGGCCTGCGCCGTGCGCGGCATATACGTCGTCTGCTGAGGCTGCGGAATGGGATTTTGCGGCAGGTTGTCATAAGCGCCTGCCGCCGCATTGTCATACGGGTCCGGCGCCGCATTGCCATACGGATCCTGCGGTGCATAATCAAACGGATCCCGCGGTGTATCGCCATAGCCCATAACTCGTGTGGGTTCGGCGGACGCCTGCGTCGTATCGGGGGCAGCATTGCCGGGGTTCGACACAATGCGGGTCGCATCGGCGCTGCCGCCAGCCTGTGCGGAGCCATATCCGCCCATCACGGTCGTCTTGTCCTGGTCCATGCAACGTTTCCTTTCCGTCGCCTGCAAGCATCAAGTTATCCATGCATTCTACCCGCGCAAAAGCCTAAGATGGGCAATGGCCGTCGGTATCTACAAGACATGCGCGGCTAACGGTCACAAGCGAATCGAGGAACGTCATGGCAAAAAGCAAGCTCATCAAGGACACGACTCGTGCCGAGCGTGAGGAGATCATCAAGCTAGCGCTCGCTGGCTGCGGCAACGGCAGCTGCGATAACTGTGGAAGCTGCAGCTTGGGAGCCGGCGATCCATATGGCACCTACCAGCCCTACATTGACGGCGAGATGGAAATCGCCGATATCAACATGATGGTCGCCGAGCGCAACGCCAAACTTTTCGGCCTCCAGCGCGGATAGAAAACAAAAGCCCCGCCAGGCTATGGGGGCGCGGCGGGGCGGGCAAGCGGCTATGAGCAGCAGGCTTAGAACAGGCCGGTGATGTTGCCGTCGTTATCGACGTCGATGTTTTCGGCCGCGGGAACCTTGGGCAGGCCAGGCATGGTCAGAACGCTGCCGGTCAGCGCGACCACAAAGTGGGCACCGGCGGAAACCTTGAGCTCGCGCACGGTGATGCGGAAGCCCTCGGGAGCGCCCAGCGCCTTGGCGTTGTCGCTAAAGCTGTACTGCGTCTTGGCGACGCACACCGGCAGGTTGCCAAAGCCGTTCTCGCGCAGCTCGGCAAGCTGACGCTTGGCAGCCGGCGTAAAGTCGACGCCGTCGGCGCGGTAAACCTTGGTGGCAACGGCCTCGAGGGCATCGGCAACATCGGCGCCGTCCTCGTAGGCAAACTTGAGCTCACTCGGCTGTTCAATCAGGCGCATGACCTCATCGGCCAGCTCGAGCGCGCCCTCGCCGCCCTTGGCCCAGACCTCGGACAGCTTAACGTTGACGCCGAGCTTCTGGCACTCGGACTCGATGAGGGCGAGTTCAGCCTCGGTATCGGTCGGGAAGCGGTTAATGGCGACCACGCAGGGCAGACCGTAGACGTTCTGGATGTTGTCGACGTGACGGAGCAGGTTGGGCATACCGGCCTTGAGCGCCTCGAGGTTCTCCTCGTTAAGGTCGGCCTTGGCAACGCCGCCGTTGTACTTAAGCGCACGGGCCGTGGCGACAATCACGACAGCGCTGGGACGAACGCCCGTCATGCGGCATTTGATGTCGAGGAACTTCTCGGCACCCAGATCGGCACCGAAGCCTGCCTCGGTAATGGCGACATCGCCAAAGCGCATAGCCATACGCGTGGCCATGATGGAGTTGCAGCCGTGGGCGATGTTGGCGAAGGGGCCGCCGTGGACAAACGCGGGCGTACCCTCGAGCGTCTGCACCAGGTTGGGCTTGAGCGCGTCCTTAAGCAGCGCGGCCATGGCACCCTGAGCCTTGAGGTCGCGAGCGCGAACGGGCTCGCCGGCATAGCTGTAGCCGACAACGATCTCGCCCAATCGCTCCTTGAGGTCGTTGATACTCGTGGACAGGCACAAGATCGCCATGACCTCGGAGGCAACGGTGATATCGAAGCCGTCCTCGCGCGGCACGCCCTGAGCCTTGCCGCCAATGCCGTCGACAACGTGGCGCAGCTGGCGGTCGTTCATGTCGACAACGCGCTTCCAGGTGATGCGCTTGACGTCGATACCGAGCTGGTTGCCCTGCTGAATATGGTTGTCGAGCATGGCGGCCAGCAGGTTATTGGCGGCACCGATAGCGTGGAAGTCGCCGGTAAAGTGCAGGTTGATATCCTCCATGGGGATGACCTGGGCCCAACCGCCGCCGGCGGCACCGCCCTTTACGCCAAAGACGGGGCCGAGCGAAGGCTCGCGCAGGGCCACAGCGCTCTTGACGCCGCGACGACGCAGGCCGTCGGCCAGACCGATGGTCGTGGTGGTCTTGCCTTCGCCAGCGGGCGTGGGGTTGATGGCGGTCACGAGGACGAGCTTGGCCTGGTGATCGGTCGGCTCGTTGAGCAGCGAATAGTCGACCTTAGCCTTGTCGAAGCCGTACGGAATCAGGTGCTTTACGTCGACACCGGCGTTCTTAGCCACCTCGGTAATGGGCAGCGGCGTGACGGAACGTGCGATTTCGATGTCAGTAGGCATGGGCGGTCCTTTCGTTACCGGATGAGAAAAAGACCAATTCAGCATAGCACGGGCGCGCAATAGTAAAACACCCGTAACCGATGAATGGCGATATGTTTATCCAATGCTCAGCGATAGCCTACAGACCAGCCAAAACAAACCCGCCTCTAAACGGCTGGCTCGATGCCCAAATGTTCAAAGGTGCGAAGCGTTGCCTGACGGCCCTGGGGCGTGCGAATCATCAAGCCGCACTGCAGCAGATAGGGTTCGTAGACATCTTCGAGCGTACCCGGGTCCTCGCCCACCGCGCTGGCAAGGGTCGTCAGGCCTACGGCACGGCCGGAGAACGTCTTGGCAAGCGTCTCCAAGATACGAATGTCCATCCAGTCCAGACCAAGCTCATCGATCTCGAAGAACTCGAGCGCCTGACGGCAAATATCAAGCTCAATAGGCCCGTTGCCGCGTACCTGCGCATAGTCGCGCACACGCTTGAGCAGACGGTTGGCCAAGCGCGGCGTACCACGCGAGCGCGAGCCGATCTCGAGCGCGCTGGGATGGTCGATCGTCACGCCCAGGATAGTCGCCGAGCGCGTCACGATCTGGGCGAGCTCCTCGACCGTGTAGTAGTCCAAGCGATACGAAATGCCAAAGCGGTCGCGTAGCGGGCCGGTCAGCATACCCGAGCGGGTCGTTGCCGCCACCAGCGTAAACTTGGGGATATCTAGGCGAATCGAGCGAGCGGCCGGGCCTTTACCGATCACGATATCGAGCGCAAAGTCCTCCATCGCGGGATACAGGACCTCCTCGACCGAGCGGTTAAGGCGGTGGATCTCGTCGATAAACAGCACGTCACCTGGCTGCAAGTTGGTAAGGATAGCCGCCAGGTCACCCGTACGCGCGATGGCCGGACCGCTCGTCGTCTTGATCTGAGCGCCCAGCTCGTTGGCGATAACCGTGGCCAGCGTGGTCTTGCCCAGACCCGGAGGGCCCGAGAAAATCACGTGGTCGAGCGTCTCGCCACGGCTCTGCGCCGCCTCGATCAGCACGCGAAGGCTCTGCTTGATATGCTCCTGACCGCAGTAGTCGTCCAGGCGCTGGGGACGCAGGGTACGGTCGACATCGAGATCCTCGGGCGTCAGCTCCGAGCCCACCATGCGCTCACCGTGCGCCATGGATGCCGCCGGCGAGTTGCCGGGCGTCGCCCACAGGTCCTGAGAGTCATCGGCTTCCCACATCACGCATCCATTCCGAGTCGCTTAAGCGCCGCGCCGAGCAGATCCTCGACACGCATATCCTGCCCATCATACCCGCTCAGGGCAACCTCGGTCTCCTGCGGGCTAAAGCCCATGGAGAGGAGCGCCGCACGGGCGTCATCGATCGCCGAGGGAGCGGCGGCGGGAACCGGCATCGCAACCTGACCGGGAATCACGTCGACCGGAACAAAGCCCTTGTCCTTGGCAAAGGTACTCTTGAGCTCCAAGATGAGGCGTTGGGCGGTCTTTTTGCCCACACCAGTCACCTTGGCCATGCCCTTGTCATCCTCGGCCATTACCAGGGAATACAGCTGTCCCACGGTATAGGTGGAAAGCACGGCAAGCGCCAGGCGCGGACCAACGCCCGAGACGGAAACGAGCCGATCGAACATCGTGCGCTCGTCCTTGGAGGCAAAGCCAAAGAGCGTCATGGCGTCCTCGCGTACCTGCATGCGGGTATAGAGGCGAACCTCGCCGCCGGGCGTAGGCAGTGTGGCGGCAGTGCTGCCCGAAATACCGAGCTCAAAGCCCACGCCCGACACATCGACAACGGCCGAGCTCATCGTGGCCTCGACAAGCGTTCCATGGAGCTGGGAGATCATCAGTATCCGGTTCCTCTCTGTTGATAGAACTCGCCGCCGGTAAGCGCCCGGGTGCGGCTTAGGTTAACGTGACAGATGGCGCAGGCCAGCGCATCGGCGGCATGGTCTGGATGTGGGTCGTGATCGAGCTGCGTGAGCGTGCGCACCATGTAGGCAACCTGCCGTTTATCTGCGGCACCGGTGCCCACCACGGCCTGCTTGATCTGCATGGGCGTGTATTCGCCAATCTCGAGCGCGCATTCCGAAAGCGCCACGAGCGCGGCACCGCGGGCATGCGCCGTTGGGATGGCCGAGCGGACATTAGCGCCAAAGTAGATGCTCTCGATAGCCGCGGTATCGGGACGGTAGCGTTCGACGACGCCCTTGAGGTCACGGGCGATATGCGACAGGCGCACCGCAAGCGGGCTGCCCGCGCTGGTCTCGATACAACCGTAGGCACGGCAGCGAACCTCTCCGCGCCGTTCCTCGATAATTCCCCAACCCGTATGGGCCAAACCGGGGTCGATACCCAAAATGACCAAGCCAGCCTCCCCTCGTCTTTTGCCAAGCACAGCGCAAGGCAAGGCCCCGCGCATCATTCACGAACGTCTGTTCTAGAATAACACAACGGGGCCAAGACGCTTAGTTGAAGTATCGGGGTTGGGAGCAAATCCCGTCCCCAGCTTAATTCTGCGAGAAGAACGGAAACTGCCTCGGATCCACCGGCGGATGCGGCATCGGACCTCCCTGGGGCCCACCCTGCGGTCCGCCCTGACCGCCCATCATCTTGTCGATGGCGTCCTGGACCTCGCCCTCAAACCGCTTCATGCCCTCGTGCAGACGACGCTGACCGTCCTCGGAGCGCAGCTCTTCCATCTGCTCGGGTGAAATACCCAACAGCTCGCCCAATAAGCCCATCATCTCGCCGCGCATGCGGTCACTCGTATCGTCGTCGGCAAAGCGGCGCACCTCGGCGCGTGCCAGCGAATCAACCGTCATGCGCTCCTTACCGTTGAGCCCAAGATCGGACCACGCGAGCATGTACGGCCAGGCGCGCTCGGCAAACGAACGGGCCGAGACGATCGGGGCCGTCGGTAGCATGCGACGGGCAGCCTCACCCTGGCGCACGAGCATCAGCAGCAGCGAGCAGGCCTCGGGCTTGGCGGCGGCCATCGGGATGTCGTCGAAAGGTCGATTGCGGTCTACGTGCGACTCGAGCGCACCATCGACCTCGCCCGGCTCAAGCCCGCCAAGCAGCTGCGCCGCGCGATCGAGCATATCAACCGGACCGGCGAGCGTCGAGAGCGCTTGCGCCAGCACGCGATCCATGCAATCCTCCACCGCGTTGAGCGTCACGAGCTCTTGGGGCACCACGGCCGAGACACGGTTGCGCACGCGTGCCACGAACTCGAGTGTCGACAGATACACATCGCCAAAGGGCGCAAAGTCGCCCTGGTAGCCACCGGACAGCGCGGGCGCCGCCAGCGCATACTCGGTCTTGGAAAGCGGGCTCAGCGCCATGGCGCCCAGCTCGAGCGCCGTATCCTCGAGCATCAGGCCCAGCGCACGCGAACGCAGGCGCTCGGCATCGCCCGCCGACACATCGCGGTCGAGTACGCGCGCCGCATCTGGCGCATCGCGCTCGACGGTGCGAATGTGCAGGCGCTCGGCGATTGAGCGAACAGCGGAACAGCGGGCAGCCTCTGCCTCCTCCTGCGCCGGTGTAAAGATGCGATTGCGCCCCAGCACCAGGCCAATCACATTACGCGGACCCAAGGCATCGACGGCGAGCGCCGCCAACAGGGACGACGGCAGATCGCCCTCGAGCGCCACCACGGCACGCGACGCACCGCGAGCGCGGGCATTGTCGCGCACGGCAAGCACCAGCGCCTGCCACAGCCACTCCTCGGAACGGAACTCGGGCAGTTCGTGATCCTCCAGGGCATCGAGCATCACGCCGCGCTGAATCTCCTGAACCAGCAGGCTCTCCTCAAAACACGGCGCCTGGGCCACCACACGACCGCAGTCGTCGAGCACAAACGAACCGCCGGTATACACCGACTCGTCATAGGCACCGACCGGCGCCATGCAGGCAAACCACACGCTGCGCTTGGATGCGATCTTGCGGTAGGCACCGCTGCGCACGGCGGCAATGGCGGCCGTCTCGCGATCGGTCATGTCAAACGCGTTGAACTGGAAATAGGCGATGAGGTCGACGCCGGTCGGCAGCATTTCAAGCTCGCGGTCTAGGTCAAACACCACGGCGACGCGCACGCCGTCCACGTCAAACACCGGCGGTGCCCAACGCGCGTCGTTGCTCTCGCCACGCTGCAGGGCGATGCTTGCGCGCGCGGGCACCACGCGACCATCCTTAAGCATCATGTAGTCGAGCAGGGGCTGGCCCTCAAACGAAACCGCAGAGGGCACGATGCAGATCATGTCGAGCTCTTGGATGCGCTCGGCAACGCCCGTCAAGCCCGTCAGCATATCGTGCTCAAAATCGGCAGCGCCCACCAGGCTGCCCGGCATGGCACCCATAAAGAGCGGGGCCGGAACGCACAGCACGCGCGCGCCGCGCTCATGAGCCAGGCGAGCCTGGTCCTCGATGCGGCCGCAAATGCCCTCGATGTCACCCAGGCGCATATCGATCTGTGCAAGTGCGAGCTTCATGGCCCAGCCCTTTCCGTCGTAAATCGTCGTTGTCGTAGTAAAAGCGCCGGCCGCATAATGCAGCCGGCGCTCGCATGTGCATATGCTAGCTATGATACCCCGAGCGGGGGCGCGCTCCTAGAACGTCGCGGACCACAACCCGTGCAGGTTGCAGTAGGCATAGACGGTACCGGTCTTGGAGCCGCCAGCGAAAAACGTCGTGGGCTTCATGCCGGGCTCAAGGTAATGGACCTCCAGGCGCCCCTCGGCCTCAAGCGCAATCCACTCGATGTAGTGCTCGGGCAGCATAGGGTGCTCCGTCGAGCCCACGCGTGCGCGAATGACGTGGCCGTCGCGCTCGATCTCGACAACAGGCACATGCTTCTCGTGCGCCGCGTCCTCGGTGTTTGCCGTCAGCTCCGTGCAGCCGGCAGGGGTCGCAACGCCGTCGCCAAGGACGGCAACGAGCTTGCCGTCGGAGTCCTTAAAGAATTTCGCCATGATGTTCTCCTTTGCTGATGTGCCAATGTTCTCGATGGTTCTTATGCCCAAAGGCAGGCGAACCATCCACGGCATGGCAAATGAACACATAACGGACGGGAAAGCGGTCGGGCCAGGACGAACCGGTGACCTGGTCCGACCCGGCAGCCCCATCCCGCGCGAGGCTAGCGACCGTCACCACCGAGCAGCGCCAGAACATCCTCGCGCGTGAACAGCGCCGACGAGATGCCGTCGCCGCCGAGCACACTGTTGACCAGATCGCGCTTGGACTCCTGCATCTGCATAATGCGTTCCTCGATCGTGTCCTTGGCAATGAGCTTGTACACGGTCACGGTGTGCTGCTGGCCAATGCGGTGGGCGCGGTCGGTCGCCTGGTCCTGCGCCGCCACGTTCCACCACGGGTCGTAGTGGATGACCACGTCGGCAGCCGTCAAATTAAGGCCCACGCCGCCCGCCTTGAGCGAAATCAAGAACACCGGCACCTCGCCCGCCTGGAACTGCGCAACCATCTTGGCGCGACTCTCCTTAGACGATGCGCCCGTAAGCTTAAGAAAGGCGATATCCTCCTTGACCAGGCGCTTGCCAATGATATCGAGCATGCCCGTAAACTGGCTGAACAGCAAGATGCGGTGACCGCCGTCAAGCGCGCCGTGAACGAGCTCCATGCACGTATCGAGCTTGGCGCTTCCCGCCTTGTAGTCCGCATAGTGCAGATGCGGGTCGCAGCAGATCTGACGCAGCTTGGTGAGCTCGGCAAGTACCTTGAGCTTGTCTTTCTTAAACTCCCCGGCCTCGCGGTGCTGCACTTGCTGGGCAATGCGGTCCTGGTTGGCCAGGTAGAGCTTGCGCTGCTCGCCGGTAAGCTGCGCCATCACCGTATCCTCGATCTTCTCGGGCAGATCGGCCACCACCTCTTCCTTGACGCGACGCAGCACAAACGGCGACACGAGCGCCTGCAGACGAGCGGCGCTGTCGCCCTCGGCATGCTCGACGGGACTCTCAAAGCGCTTGGCAAATGAGTCGCGCGTGCCCAGAAGGCCCGGCATCAAAAAGTCGAAGATGCTCCAGAGCTCGGACAGGCGGTTTTCGATGGGCGTTCCCGTCAAGGCAAAGCGCACGCCGGCCGGCAGGCGCTTGGCAGCGCGGGCCACCTGGGTGAGCGGGTTTTTAATGTACTGGGCTTCGTCCAGCACCACGCGGGCAAAGTCCTGCTCGACGTATTCGTCGATGTCGCGGCGCATGAGGTCATATGACGTCACGACCACGTTGTGCTCGGCGGCACCGGCAATTTGCACGCGACGCTGGGCCTTGGCGCCCACGATGGCACACACATCAATCGAGGGGGCAAAGCGCTCCAACTCGGCAGCCCAGTTGTACACGAGCGACGCGGGACATACCACGAGCGTGGGCTTGGTATCCCCCGCCTCCACGCGCGCCAGAATGTGCGCAATCATCTGCAGCGTTTTGCCCAGGCCCATATCGTCGGCCAAGATGCCACCAAGGCCCAAATGCTCAAGCGAGCCGAGCCACTGGTAGCCGTCGACCTGGTAGCCACGCAGCGTAGCCTTGAGCGAGGCGGGCACCGTAAAGTCCATCTTGCCGAGCGTGTCCAGGCGCTCGACGGTACGGCGGAACGCGGCGTCGCGATCAGCCTCGAGCGCCGGCGTGCGCTCGAGCATGCTGTCGACAAAAAGGGTACTCGACGCGGGAAGCGACACGCCGTCGAGCAGGTCGACGGCACCGACGCCCAAGTCCTCGGCAAGGCCAAACGCGGCACGAGCGCCCTCGTCCAGGCGAACGATGTCGCCGGATGTAAGGCGCGCAAACGTCTGGTGACGCTTGTAGGAGTCAAGGTAGATGGCAAGGTCTGCCGCCGAAAGCCCGCTCGCACCCAGCTCGACGTCGAGCAAGTTGCTCTTGACGGTGGCGCGCACCGAGAGCTTGGGCGCAGGGCGTACCGAGATCTGGCGCAGGCGGTCGCTGAGCATGACCTCGCCCAGCTCGGACAGGGCAGACAGGCCCTCGGTCAGCAAGTGGAACAGGCGGGCGTCGTCGCGCTCCTCAAACGCCAGGCCGCCCTCGTAGAAATCGAAGTACAGGGCCGCCGTGTCCATAACGCGAAACTCCGCCACGGCATCGCGGAGCGGAACGCCGGGGCGTTGCTCTTCGAAAGGACTGCCCGGAGCACCAAGACTAAAGAGATCTGCCGACCAATCACCGTAGGATACCGTAATCTTGCAGGTCACAAGGCCATCGTCGACGCCAATCGCCATGGCAAAACTCGGCTCGGGCGCCACGGCGTCGAGCGCGGCGGGAGCGGTCAGGTCGGTGTGGTCGCGCAGGATGGGCAGCGCCATACGGCAAAACTCACCCACCTGGTCGGCGGCGATATGGACCGGCGTGCGACAGGGCAACAAGTGCGATAGGAACGGCGCCGCATGTTGGGCAAACGCCGTGTCGGTACGGCGTGCTCGGCGCGTATCGACCAGATAGGCTGCATCGCCCGCGACAAAGCAATACGTATCGGCCGGAAGGCGCAGGTCGTAGCTGCCTCCCGTCGCCGGTGCAATCTTGGCGGCAAGGAGCGGCGGGCGCTTAGCCGGGACTTCGCCCTCCCCCTGCGGCGACGACTCGACGGCCACCTCGTAGGAGCGATGCGTCGTCGTCCCCCGCGACCAAGCGGGCTCAAAGGACATGGTCCTGCCGCGCAGCAGGTCCAGCACGGACACGACGGAATACTCGGATACCGGCAACTGACGCTCGGCGACAAAGCCGCTGCGGGCAAAGTCATACGATGCCGAGCGCGAGCTCGTAATATCGCCTAGGTAGGCGACCGTCATTGCGATAAAGTCGAGCAGCTTTGTCGACACGTCATCGAAAGCCTCGGGCACATGGGCAAACGTAAGCTTCTTGCCATAGGAGAACGTACCGCCGCGCACATAGGCATCGGCCATGCCGTCGATATCCTTAACCACGTAGGACACCGAACCGCAGCGAATGCGAAACTCGAGCGCCCAGTTAAAGCGATCGGCAAACAGCGGATTGTAGTACGGCACCAGCGAGGGCTCCAGCACCGCTTTGGGCGCATCGGGGTCAATGGTGCCGACGAGCTTGCGACGCATGGCCGCGAGCTCGTCCATGCGCGCGTCCGAAAGATCGGAAAGCGCCGCCACAAGGCTCGGGCTCGTGGGGACGGGCGCCGGGAAGGGAAAGTTGGGGTTGACCGAAGATGCGCTAGACGCGGGGCGTGCGGACTGTTTGGATTGTGCGGGCGGTGCCGTAAACGTGCGGACCGGCGTACGCAGGCCCTCGACAGGCTCGGCGCCACTGGCATCCAGATACGCCAACGCCATGGCGATAGCGTGCTTGCACATGCCGGAATAGCGGAAGGCGGCGGGGCAATCGCAGTCGTAGTCGATAACCTCGTGCTCGTCCATGTCGAGCGCCACGTGCGTCTTGTACAGGTCGCCGCGCGAGCCGCGCACCGTGCCCTCGATAGTCACATTTTTGGAGAAGCGCGAGCCGGAGTCCTCAAACGACAGCACGGCGCCGTTGAGCATGAGCGAACGCCCCTTCATAAAGGTACTGCTGAGCGCCGCCTCCTTACGAAGCGCCTGCGCAAACGTCCCCTGTGCCATCACTTCCTCCAATCTCGCACGCAAAACGATTTTTCTGGGACGGGGATGAAAAAATCATTCCCGTCCCAGAAAAACTGGTCTTCCGCCACACGTCACCCAAAATGATTTTTTAATCCCCGTCCCAGAAAAATCGTTTTAGATGACCGTCACTCTGCCTTGGTTACCCACGATGGCCTTTGCCTCTGCCAACAACGGAATCGAGCGCGCGTTGACCTTCGCCGGCACCTCGGCACGTAGCACGCGCCCGTCCACCTGCTCGATAAAGATCTCTACGCGGTCGCCGCCCGGGTTGGCGGTAAGCACCGTGGCAAGACGCGCCATATTGCCCTGGCTAAAGCGGCTGTTGGGCACCATGACCTCAAACACCTTGGGCTTGTTGCTCTCCTCGTTAAGCTCAAGCGGCACGATCTCCTGCGCGATGATCTGGTCGCCGCGGTCCGAGCGCTCGAGCTTGCCCTTAATGCGCACAAACGCATCGGACAGCTGTGCACCGGTCTCGGGATCGACCTCGCCGTATAGATACCCCTCGGCTTCCTTGTAGGTCTTGGGGAACACCACGACCGTGGCCTCGCCTTCCATGTCCTCGAGCTGCACGATGCCCATGGGGTCGCCGTTTTTGGTCACGCGCTTGGACACGCTCGAGACCATGCCGGCCCACCACAGCGCCTTGCCCTCGGGAATCTCCTGGTTGATGGTACCGCCCGTGGGGTTTTGCACCTCGTAGCCGGTATCGATCTGCGAGAACGAGAAGTCGCGTGCCTTGGCTAGTGCATACTCAAACGGGCGCAGCGGGTGGTCCGAGACATAGATGCCCAGAACCTCCTTCTCCTGGCTCAGCTTAAGGTGGCGGTCCCACTCCTGGCCATCCGGGTCGGGCACGCTCACCTCAAAGCCCGAGCCCTCAACGTCGCCAAACATATCGAAGAACGACGTCTGGCCGCTCGCGCGATCTTTCTGGCGCTTCACAGCGGCATCGATGATGTTCTCGGGGTTGTTCTTGTCCACAAAGTGCATCATCTGACGGCGCGGATACCCCGTGGAGTCAAAGGCGCCTGCCTTGATGAGCGATTCGATCACGCGACGGTTTGCCTGGCTCGAGTCCACGCGCTCGACAAAGTCGTGCAGCGTCTTAAACGGGCCGCCCGCCTCGCGCTCGGCGATAATCGCCTGCGCCACGCCGGTGCCCACGCCGCGGATGCCAGCCAAACCAAAGCGCACGCCTTCCTTGGTAGCCGTGAACTCGGTACCGGACTCGTTGACATCTGGCGACAGCACGGGGATGCCGTCGTGACGGCAAGCCGAGACGTAGTGAACGATCTTGTCGGTCTTGCCCGTGTAGGACGTCAGAACGGCCGCCATGTACTCGTGCGGATAATGTGCCTTGAGCCATGCCGTCTGCATAACCAGGATGGCGTAGCCGGCGGAGTGCGACTTGTTAAAGGCGTAAGATGCGAACTCGAGAACATCGTCCCAAATCTTCTGGGCGACCTCGCGCGTGTAGTTGTTCTTGATGGCGCCATTCATCCAGTGGTCGTAGGTGGTCTCGTCCGAGCCATCCTCCCAGTGGAGCACCGTCGACGTGAGCAGCTTGATCTTTTTCTTAGCCACGGGCTTACGGATACGCGAGTCCGATTCGCCCTTGGAGAAGCCGCACATCTCAACGGAGATGAGCATAACCTGCTCCTGGTAGACCATGGTGCCGTAGGTTTCGCCCAGGATGTCGTCCAGGCGGTCGTCGTAGGAGACGGCCGGCTCCTTGCCGTTCATACGGTTGATGTAGGACGAAACCATGCCGGCGCCCAGCGGGCCCGGGCGGTATAGAGCGATCAATGCCACGACATGCTTGTACTCGGTGGGCTTCATGTTCTTGATCGTGGCCGTCATGCCGGCGGACTCGACCTGGAAGACGCCGGCGGTGTGACCGGAGCCCATGAGCTTAAAGATCTCGGGGTCGTCAAAGGGAATCTCTTCCTCTTTGATGTCGATGCCGAAGTTCTTTTTGATGTTTGCCTTGGCCTTGGAGATAACCGTCAGCGTGCGCAGGCCCAGGAAGTCCATCTTGAGCAGGCCCATGTCGGCAACGGTATGACCCTCGTACTGGGTAATCTCGACGCCGCCCTTGGTATCGAGCTTGGTGGGCACATGCTCGTTGACGGGGTCGCGGCAGATCAGAACGGCGCACGCGTGCACGCCCTCGCCACGGGTGAGGCCCTCAATCGAGAGCGCCGTGTCGATGATGCGGCGGGCGTCGTCGTCCTTTTTATAGGCCTCGGCAAAGTCGGGGTTAAACAGATCCTCTTTGCCGGGTTGTTTTTCGAGTACCTGCTTGAGCTTGACCTTGGGGTCGCTCGAGACCATCTTGGACAGGCGCTGGCCCATGTAGACCGGGTAGTCCAGAACGCGCGCGGCATCGTTGATGGCCTGCTTGGCCTTGATGGTCGAGTAGGTGATAACGTGGGTGACCTTCTCGGGGCCGTAGAGCTGGCGAACGTGCTCCACGACCTCGAGGCGCCGCTCATCGTCGAAGTCCATATCGATATCGGGCATCTCGGTACGCTGCGGGGACAGGAACCTCTCGAACATCAGGCCGTTCTCGAGCGGGTCGAACGCGGTGATGTTCATGGCGTAGGCGACGATAGCGCCGGCGGCCGAGCCACGGCCGGGGCCGACGCCGATGCCGTTGTCCTTGGCCCATTGCACGTACTCGGCAACGATGAGGAAGTAGGCGGCAAAGCCCTTGTCGCAAATGACCTTGTATTCGTACTCAAAGCGCTCTTTGATGTTGACGCCACAGATCTCGCGCGTGGCCCAGTCATCGCCATAGTGTTGGCGCAGGCCCTTCTCGCACTCGCGGCGGAACTGGCTCTCGTGCGTCTCGCCGGGGTCGAGCAGCGGGAAGCGCGGCAGGATGATGGAATCCCAGTCCAGCTCCACATAGCACTTGTCGGCAATCTCGAGCGTGTTGTCGCAGGCCTCGGGGCAATACGGGAACATCGCCCGCATCTCCTCCTCGGTCTTCATGTAAAACTCCGAGCCGGTCATGCGCATGCGGTTGGGGTCGTCGACCTTGGCGTTCATGCCAATGCACATGATGACGTCCTGCACGGGCGCGTCCTCGCGGCGCAGGTAGTGGAAGTCGTTGGTGGCGATGACCTTGACGCCCACCTGCTTGGCAATATCGATGAGCGTGCGGTCCATCTGCTCGTCGGTCAGGCCGTTGTCGGTGGTGATGCCGTGTTCCTGGATCTCGATATAAAAGTCGCCGGGATCGAAGGTGTCGCGGAAAGTCTCGGCCCACTTGATGGCGCCCTCCATGTCACCGCGGTCGATGTACTTGGGGATGATGCCCGCGATGCAGGCGCTCGTGCAGATCATGCCCTTGGCGTGGCGGCGCAGGTTGTCGAGCGTCACACGCGGCTTGTAGTAAAAGCCCTGCACAGCGGCCTCGGAGACCGTCTGCATTAGGTTGACGTAGCCCTCCTGGTCCTTGGCCAGAAGAATCATGTGGTAGAGCTCGGGCTTGTGGTCGCGGGCAAGGGTCTCGTCCGGCGTAAAGTAGACCTCGCAGCCAAAGATGGGCTTGATGACCAGAGGCGGCTTGAGCTCGTCGATGTTGCCCTTCTCGTCCCACATGGCCATGTCCTTCACATACTGGGCATGCTCGCGCGGGTTTTCCTCGGGATCGGGCTCCACCAACTCGTCGCGGCGATCCTTTTCCAAGAAGGCCTTGTCGTGACTCCAGGTTTTGTACTCGGGCGTATTGTGGTTGACGGCGTCGCAGGCCAGCGCCAGGTCGGGCACGCCATACATGTAGCCGTGGTCGGTAATGGCCACGGCGGGCATGCCCAGCTCAACGGCACGGTTGACCATATCCTGGATACGGGTTGCGCCGTCGAGCATGGAGAAAACAGTGTGATTGTGCAGATGGACGAATGCCATGTGATGAGCTCCGATGCGGGTTCGTGATCTTAGGGTTACGATTTTACCCCACGGCACGGACAGCACCCGAACCTAGCCCAAACCCACACGGCTCCTATTGAGTTGCGGTGAAATAGTTCCCGCTTGGGCCACCTGGGCCGCAATACAGGAACTATTCCACCGCAAGCTATCTGAGGGCTAGAGATTGTAGGTGACTACTTGGGGCTCGGCGGGTTCGACGAAGATGGTTGGATCCGGCTGCTCCACGCGGACGAACTTGACGGTCACAGCCTCAAAGCCCGCCTTGTGCAGAACATCAGCGTAGACGCGCGCCTGCAGGGCGTGCTTCTCCTGCAGCTGCTCCGGCGTCTCGTCCGGCGTGCCGCCCGTCTTGTAGTCGATGACCAGCGCACATGACGAATCCGCCGGGTTCGTCGCCAAAGCGTCGATGGCGCCCTCGGCATAGGCACCGTAGCGGGCAATGTCCTCGTCCTCGCAGCCCAGCGAAAAGAACGGCACCTCGGCGCGAACGCACGGCCACGCGAGCAGGTCGGCACGAACAGCCGACTTGAGCCAGCGGTCCAGGGCAACGTCGAAGCGTTCGCACTGCTCCGGCGTCAGGCGCCACAGGCGAGCCAGGGCGTCGGCACGCTCAGCGGGCAACGCATCGGCACCCATCTCGATGAGCCACTGGCAGGCAGCGTGGAAGGCCGAGCCCAGCGCCATGGGGTTGCCGGTAGGCTCAACGGCGGCCACGTCTGCATCCGTCATCTCGGAACCATCCGACTCCGCATCATCGCCGGCCTCGTCCATGGGCACGTGTGCCTCGGCGGCACGATCTTCCGTCTCGGCATGGAGCACCGCGGCGATTGACGAGTAGCTATACGAATCACGCATCGGATACGGACAGATGCCCATGCGCACGCCCACTGCCTGGGGATACACAAGCTCAAACGAATCGGGCTTGGGGTCGGCAGGACCGGGGACAGTTGAGCGCGCAGCATTATCGGCGGCATCGGCATCGCCACGAACAAGCCTGCCCTCGACATCCAGCGAAGCGTTGGCCTCAAACGTCTGCTCGCCAAACGTAAAGTCCGCCAGCGAGATGAGCTCGTAGTCGCCCGGCTTGGAGTTGTCGAACACCAAACGGTCGCTATCGAGCTGCGGCATACTCAGAGCACCCGTCGGCAGAATGCGGCGCAGGACATCGTAGGTCAGATCGGTCTCGACATCGAAGGTCGGCGCCGTCACCTTGCCGCGGCTCACGCCGGCGTCCATCGCCAGAATGACCAGCTCGCGCGCTCGCGTCATGGCGACATAGAGCAGACGAGCCCGCTCCTCGAGCGAAAGCTGCAGGTCGTCGTTACGCAGGCGAGCAAATGCCTCGGCGGGAGAGCCCGTCGCGCATACGTCCTCCATAAGCTCTGGCGGCAACCACAGCGACGTGCCCTTGCCCTTAAACGCATGCTCAAACTGCTTTTTGACGTCGTCGCCCTTCACAAAGGTACCGTCGGCAAGCTTAACGCCGTCGAAGCGTGCCGGCAGTGCCACGACCTGCGCTCCGCCCTCGACGCGACCCATCTGTGCCGCACCGGACGATTTGCGCACGCCAAAACACTCGGCAACCGCTACAACCGGATATTCCAGACCCTTGGACGCATGCACGGTCATGATGCGTACCGCGCCGTCGCCCTCCTCGTTCAGGGCGCCCGGGGCTTCCTTGCCCGCCAAGAAGCGGTCGAAGGCGAGCGCGATGGAGCGCGGAGAATTGCCGAGCTCAGCCTCTGCCTCGGCCACGGCATCGAGCGCCTTGAGCACGTTGGCGGCAATGGCCTTGCCCTCGGGGCCGCGCTGCGCCAAGCGCACGAACCAGCCGGAGGCATTGACCGCGTCGCGCGCGATGGCGGCGAACGAATCGCGTCCCACGCGACGAAGCACGTAGCGCAGCACCTCGCGGGCGCGCGTTACGAGCGGCAATCCCTGCAAACCCGGCACATCGGAATCGCTCATGATGCCCGCATCGATGTTGCGGCGCGCCGTCTCGCCCGTCTCGCTATCGAGCTTGGTCGCCAGCGCCAGGAACTCCTGGGCGCCGAGTGCAAACATCGGCGAGGCCAGCAGTGGCATAAGACCCTGCGCCGTATCGGCCGGATTGGCGAGCGCACAGACCAGGGCACGCACCGTCTGCACCTCGGCTGCCTGGGCAAAGACCGAGCCGCCTGCGATCACGCAGTCGAGCCCTTGGTCGCGGAAGGCCTGCGCATAGACATCGGCGTTGGTCATGCGGCCCAGCAGCAGGACCATGCTGCCCTGAGGCTGTTTTTTATCGGCAAGCGCGCGGAAACGCTCGGCAATCGCACGAGCTTTCGCCTGCGTTCGCTCCTGCGTGCTGCCACCGGCAACGAACAGCGCCTGGCGGCGCGAAGCCTTTGCTTTGAGCTTGTCCTCGCGATCGTCACTCGGCTCAAGATCCAAAAACCCCTGCATCAAACCACCAGTATCGCCGTCAAAGACGCGCGCCACATAGCGCAGCACCTCGTCGTGGCTGCGGAAGTTGCGCACGAGTTTGACGAGCTCGCCGGCGGGGACATCGGCCACGGCAGTCGCCTCGGGCGCAGCAGAGGAGCCCACCTTGCGCTCCTGGCGGCGAAACACCTCGACCTCGGCACCACGGAAGCGGTAGATCGACTGCTGCGCATCGCCTACGGTGCACAGCGCGCGCTCCCCCGCGCCCGTCAGGTAACGGATCAAATCGACCTGCATCTGGTCGGTATCCTGGAACTCATCGATCATGACCATCTTAAAGCGGTCCTCGTAGGCGGCTCGGATGGCGGGATAATCGCGCAGCGCCTCGTAGGCCATACGCAACAGGTCGTTATTGTCGAGCGCGGACTGGTCGGCCTTGAGCGCACGGTACTCCGCCTCTACGGCACGGGCAAGCCCCGTCAGCGCATCAAGTGCCGGGCCACCGCAAGCCAGCACAATATTGACGAACGTGTCGGCGGCCTCTGCCTTGAGCAGCTCGACATTCTCCTTTGGGAACATCTTACTCGCGCGCGGCATACTGCACGCCATCATAAGCCGCGCCACATCCGCCATGGTCTTGCCGCTCGCCTCGAACGCGTCGATGGCCTCGAGCGCCACCTGCGCTTTCTCGGTCGTGGCCTTGCTTGTGCCCAGCGCCGCACGATAGGCATCGGCAAGCGCCGAGGTGTCGGCCTGGCCGCGCGCCACGCACACATCGTCCATGCCGCCCGGAAGCTGGCTCGATAGCTCCAGCAGGTCGCGCACCAGGCCTTTGATGGTGGTACCGGCGCCAAACGACCCGCCCTCACCCGCCATGGGATACCAGGCATAGAGTGCTTTGAGCGAAGCCGCGAGCTCGGGAGCGGCATCGGGCGCTGTCGCGCGGCCCAGCACATGCTCGACAGCCTGATCCATAAGCTCATCGGTATCGGTAAGCACCGTGAACTCGGGATCGATGCCCAGCTCCAACGCATGCGCGCGCAGGATACGCGAGCACATGCCGTGGATGGTCGAGATCCAAGCGTCGTCGACCGTCAGAGCCTCTTCGTCCATACCCTCTTCGATAAGCGCACGGCGCACACGGTCGCGAATCTCAGCCGCGGCGTCTTTGGTAAAGGTAATGGCGAGCACCTGATCCAGATGCTCGACAAACGGACCGGATTCGGGTGAGAGCGCGTAGACGATGCGGCGCGTAAGGGTAAAGGTCTTGCCCGAGCCGGCACCTGCCGAGACAAACAGCGGGCGGTCGAGCGTTTTGACGACTTGCAGCTGTTGCGGCATCAAAGTCGAAAGATCCATGGTCTACACGTCCCTCCTTACAAACGTTCCTTCGTGGTTATACGAGCAGCGCGCATGCGCGGCTTGCGCCGATGTCGGATCGACCGCCGTCACGACGCCCGCCTTGAGTTCGTGCAGCCGCTCGGCAATGCCGGTCTCCACGCGATCGAGCAGCACATCGAAGTCCATGTTGCCGCCCTCGCCCGGGAAGCCCTTCTTAAGGCCCGGAATGCGGCCGTCGCCGCGCTCCTGCTCCAACAGCTCGGCGCTCGCGGCACCGCGCAGCGCGGGCTTGCCGCCCTTGGTGGAAAAGTAAAGCGCCGCACGGGTATTCAGACCCAGCGCCCGACGCATGGCCTGGGCGTAGATGAGCGTCTGGGTATGCGGCGGCAGCCAGCGCGGGTCGTCGGCGGGCACCGCACCCGTCTTCTCGTCGAACACCGTGGGGTCGGCAAGCTTATACTCCTCGACGCCCGAGCGATGTTTGTAGTCGATCACCACGGCACGGTTCTCGGCATCCACGTCCACGCGGTCGATGCGCCCACCGAGCGGCCAACCGGCATACTCGACCTTAAGCTCATTAAAGGCGAACTCAAGGTAGCGTGGCGCAAAGGGGGCAAGTGCCTCGGACTCGTAGGCGAGCACGCCTTCCAGCTGTGGCAGAATCTCGGCCACCTGACGTTCCTCCACCGGAGAGAGCGGCACGAGCGGACCCTCGGTACCGCGCTTGCCGGCATGCTCGGCCAGGGTCTCGTCAAAGACCTTGCTCAGTAGCTCCTGTGCGCGCGGCAGGTTCTCGGGCGTCACGCGCTCCATGCCCTCCTGCGGAAGACGTGCATGCAAGTACTCCAGCACGTCATGGACAAAGTTGCCCTTCTCCATGTTGCCAAAGCCCGCGTCGATGGACTGGGGCTTGACGCGATACGACACGAACCAGCACAGCGGGCAGGTGGAATAGGCCTCGATCTGCGAGGCGGACGTCAGGCGCGGCACGAGCGGCGCGTCCTCGCCCTCGCCATCGCGACGGCGCAGGACCAAATACGGCACGGCCTCGGCACTCAGATGCTGAGGGGCTTCACAGGTCACGCGCTCGCGCTTGAGACCTTCGCCTGCCGCGGGATCGAAGTCCCTTACGATATCGCCCTCACCCACGCACGTCGCCTTGTCGACGCCGGCGACTTTAGCGTTGCCAGTGGCCTTAGCGTCGTCAGCGTCCTTAGCGTCGTCAGCCGCCTTAGCAGCGTCAGCGACCTTGGTGTGCGCACGCAACTCGGTCCACACGGCCGCCGGATAGCACTCGCGCGCCTGACGATCGTGGGTCACACGGGCGAGCGTAACCGGACCACGCGACGCTTGCATCGCGTGACCAAAGCGCACGCGCAGCAGGGCCGCGGGCTCAAGCATCACGCCCTCGCGACCAAGGCCCGCCGTCAGCGTAGCCAGCGGTCCCTCCTCGTGCGAGAGCGGATAGCTGTCCAGATCGACATCGGCAAACAGCACGGCATCGTAGCTGCCGGGGCGCAGAGCCGCCGCGTCGGCAAGCGAAGCAAAACGAACCTGGGCACGTGGCGCACGGTCAACCTCGTGGGTCTCGTAATCGTAGGCGGTGCTACGCTTGTCCACCCTGGTGCGAACGCCATCGAGCACGGGCACGGTCGCGACCTGCGACACGTCGAGCGCGCGGGCGCCATTCATAAGGATGTCGATGGCGTGGCGCAGCAGGGCTACCTCCGCCTGGCGACGGGCCTGGCCATCCAAGCTGCCCAGCGAGCGATCGGGCAACGCCTCGGCAACGGCAAGCATGGCCTTAAGCGCCGTCACGGGCTTGTCACGCCACAGCGCCTGGAACACGTCCGAGACCACACACGGTACGTTCTTAAACCAGTTATCGTCGCTCGCCGCCTTGCGCGCGCCCCTCACCTGGCCCTGAACGCTCTGCAGCAGGCTCTTAACGCCCGCGGTAGTCTTGCTGCGCGAGAGACGCATATTCTTATCGAAGGTACGGGCATTGACGGCATCAGCGCCCGAAAGCGGACTGTAGATCCAGTCGGTAAGCTCCGGCGCAGGCCACCACTCGGTCTTTGACGCCGCACCCTCATCGGCGGCCTTCATGCGCTCGATCAGGCCGGCAAGCGCCGCAAACTGCCTGCCCGCAATGGATTGGGAAAACGCCGTGAACTCAACTGTCTCGGCGGCGATATGACGAGCCGCCAGACGAGAGGCGAGCTCACCGAACAGCTGGGGTGCCCGAGCAGAAACAACGAGCACGCGCGCGGGGTCGGCGGGCGTTGCAGTAGTTTTATCGGCCTTGGACTCCTTGTGCGATTTCACCAACTTATCGATGGCGTCCGCATAAGCATGGGCACGGGCATGGGGGCCGGCGACCTCAATAAAGGCAGGCTGAGCGGCGGCCCCGCAAGCGGCATCAGACGCGACGGCGTCCTCCTCCAGCGGCGCGGCCTCAAACAGCACACCGCGGGCATCAAATGCCGCGGCAAGCTCCTCGCGCATCGCCGCCTGCTCGCGGGCAAGCAGCACGACGACCTCTCCCCCATTGTTCGCCACGGCAGACAGCAGCTCGAGCAGACCGTGCGTAAACGACGTGATACCGCGCACGCATACGGCGCGGGTGCACGCCGGCAGGCTATCGGCCAGGGCACCGGCCATAATGTCGGCCGCCTCACAGGGCTCGACCATATCTCGACGGTCCAAACCGCCCGCGTAGGCGCGCAAAAGCTCGAACACACGAGCCTCGGCATCGCTTTTTGGCTCCGGCTGGCAGTTGTCGCCACGGCATCGTTCGGCACCCGTCCCCGCCACACCCGGCAGCACGTCGCGGGCCATGCGCGCGAGCATGCGCACCGTGCCCTGGCTGCGCGAAAGCGGCTGCAAATCGGCATCGTCGAGACGCGTGACCATGTCCGAGAACAGCATCTGGCGCTGCAGGTTGTCGACGAAACCGCGCCCGTCGCCCAAAAGCTCCCAAAGCGAGCGAAGCCACGATGTAGGCGTCTTGTAGTCAATACCCAGCGAAATCCCGGCTTCCGCCGCATCATGACGGCACAGGTCGAGCTCGGCAAACGTAGGCGCCAGCAGCACGGCACGCCCGTGGCGGGCAATAAGGTCGGCAAGCAGCGCCGACTCGGCATCGCTCAAATCCGTGCCGGCATTGGTGGTATAGATTCGAACAGACATGGTCCTCCGCTCAAACTGTTCGCAATAATCAATGTATCCATCCTACCCGCCCAAGCGGACAGATTTGCCCCACGCCAACAGATTTGATCCCTTGGGGACGGAGGAAAACGGATCACCGGGTTAGACTGACCCCCTTGATGATCCGTTTTCCTCCGTCCCCAAGGGATCAAAAAACCGCCCCCGAAGGAGCGGTTTTACACAATCCGTTTTGCCGCGGCCTACTCGCCATCCTCCAGCTTAATGAGGATCTTGCGGTAGCCACCGTACTCGCCGTTGAGCGCCTTGGACACACGGCTCACCGTGGTGGACGAAGCGCCGGTACGCGCCTGAACCTCGACATAGGGCTCGCCCTCGTCCAGGTAACGCGCGACCTGCAGACGCTGCGATAGATCGCAAATCTCGCGCGGCGTGCAGATATCGGTCAAAAACGCTTGGATATCTTTCTCGTCGTCCAAAAGGCTAAATGCGTGGACCAGCTGCTTGACATCAGGCTTGTCAAACATGTTCTCGATATTCATCGATCACCGCCAAACCCGCCAAAAGGCATCGAAGTTGGTACTGACATCGGGCATCGTTCGCCCGTTCTATGCAATAGGGCAACGCCTGTGGCTTTTGCCCGTAGCAGTGTAGCACACCACCAAACTAAAGCGACAAGACTCTCTGCCAGCGGCGCGTTTTCTAGGACGAACGCCGTTTTGAAACCGAACGCGCACGCAAGCTCCACGAATATCTGAGACAATGGGCGGCCGAACAGGGCCGTGCCCGCGCATCTATCCGAGTTGCAAAGGTGTGTGCCCCTCACGCCCCCCCCACCACGCCATGCGCAAGAAAGGATTCCCACCATGCGCTTTTTGCTCAACTGGCTTTTGACCTCAATCGCCATCGCGATCGCAACGTTTCTCGTCCCCGGCATTCAGCCCTTCGGCACGGCCGACGCCTGGGTCTGCTTTGCCTTCGTGGGACTGTTCCTCAACATCGTCGACTCGCTCGTCAAGCCGTTCCTGACGGTCATCTCACTGCCGCTCACTATTATCACGCTTGGTATTTTTCAGCTCGTAGTCAACAGCTTTATGCTCGAGCTGGCCAGCTACCTGTCGGTCAATCTGCTGGGCGCGGGTATCTCCATTGCCAGCTTTGGATCGGCCTTTATGGGCAGTATCCTGGTATCCATCATGCGCAGCATTCTCGACAGCGTCGCCAGGAACTAAAGCGACCGGATACGGACCGCCACAACACGCCAAAACGAAGGCCGTCCATCGCAACGATGGGCGGCCTTGTCATTTGTCAAGCCTCAGAGGGCAAGAAAATCGACCATTTCTACCCCGTCCCCAAATGGCAGGTGCGGCTAGATGACGTAGTCGTAGCCCTCGTTGGGGGCGACGAGCGTATCGAGCGTCACGCCGTCGAGGTAGTCGTTAATGAGCTTGTCCAGGTTCTTCCACACGTCGAGCGTGGGGCACTCGTCCGAACGCGAGCAGCCCTTGCAGTCGCCGTCCAGGCATGCGACCGGCGCCAGGCTGCCTTCGGTCAGGCGCAAGATCTCGCCCACCGTGTACTGCTCGGGCGGGCGCGTGAGCACATAGCCGCCGCCTTTGCCGCGCATGCCCGAGAGCATATTGGCGCGGACGAGCGTGGCCAAAATGTTCTCCAGATATTTCTCCGAAATCCCCTGACGCGCGGCGATCTCTTTGAGGGGAATACGGCCCGCCGCCTGGTGCTCGGCCAGGTCAACCATAACGCGCAGGGCATATCTGCCCTTTGTGGAAACCAACATATATATTGCTGCCTTTCGGTCTTTTAATTCGTAGAAATTCTAGCCGAAAAATTGGTTTTGAAAATACCTATTCCCGTCAAGCTGGTTAATCGACTCGTAATAATCTTCTATTTCCTATTGCATTACTAGGCTTTAGTGCCTACTATGCTTGCCAACAGCAAACGAACAACCTATAAGGTTTGTGGGTTTCGCTGTTACACACACCGTAAAACCACACGGTATCCAGTCATTTGAACACTTTGGAGGTTCACCATGAGCAATGTTTACACGTCCATCGATCAGCTTATCGGCCACACTCCGCTTCTGGAGCTCACTCACTTTGAGGCCGATGAAGACCTCAAGGCCCGCGTGCTCGTCAAGCTGGAATACTTCAACCCCGCCGGGTCCGTCAAAGACCGCGTCGCCAAGAACATGATCGACGAGGCCGAGAAGGCCGGCAAGCTCGTGCGCGGCGGCGACTACACCATCATCGAGCCCACGAGTGGCAACACCGGCGTCGGCATCGCCTCGGTGGCGGCGGCTCGCGGCTACAAGGTGATCATCACCATGCCCGAGACCATGTCCGTCGAGCGCCGCAAACTTATGCAGGCATACGGCGCACAGCTCGTGCTCACCGACGGCTCCAAGGGCATGAAGGGCGCCATCGCCAAGGCCGAGGAACTGCAGAAGGAGACACCCAACAGCATTATCGCCGGCCAGTTTGTAAACCCCGCCAACCCCGCCATCCACAAGGCCACGACCGGCCCCGAGATCTGGGATGACACCGACGGCAAGGTCGACATCTTCGTCGCCGGCGTTGGCACCGGCGGCACCGTGACCGGCGTGGGCGAGTTCCTCAAGGAGCAGAACCCCGAGATTAAGGTCGTCGCCGTTGAGCCCGCCACCTCCCCGGTGCTCTCTAAGGGCCAGGCCGGCCCGCACAAGATCCAGGGCATCGGCGCAGGCTTTGTGCCCGACGTCCTCGACACCCAGATCTATGACGAAATCATCCCCGTCGAGAACGACGACGCCTTTGCGACCGGCCGCGCCGTGGGCCACAAGGAGGGCGTGCTCGTGGGCATTTCGTCCGGCGCCGCCGTGTGGGCCGCACTGCAGCTGGCCAAGCGCCCCGAGAACGAGGGCAAGACCATCGTGGCCCTGCTCGCCGATACCGGTGAGCGCTACCTGTCCACGGCACTCTTCCAGGACTAGGGCCTGTCGCCCATAGGTTGAGCCCAGGACGAACCGGTCTCCTCTCTCCCGGCAGTCTGAGCCCATCCCATCAGGGCGCCCCACGAGTCGTCCGAACTTGCTACAATGTCTGCGGCGCGGAACCAGCCTCCCGCGCCGCTTTTCTTTTTTGGCCACATGCCACCAAGGAGAACCTCCCCATGCACAACAAGCGCGTGCTCGTCGCCATGAGCGGCGGCGTCGATTCCAGCGTGACCGCGTACCTGCTCAAGCGCCAGGGCTACGAATGCGTCGGTGCTACCATGCGCCTCACCTGCCCCGTGCCCGACCCCGCCACGGGCATGAGCAAAGTCGACCGCGACATCGCCGATGCAAAGGCCGTCGCCGAGCGCCTGGGGATACCCCACCACGTGCTCGACCTGCAGCAAACCTTCGACCGCAGCGTTATCGAGCGCTTTGTGAACGCCTACCAGGAAGGACTGACGCCCAACCCGTGCATCATCTGCAACCGCCACATTAAGTTTGGCGCGCTGCTCGATGCGGCGCTGGACATGGGCTGCGACTACATCGCCACAGGTCACTACGCCAAAACGAGCCAGGCGTCCGACGGCACCTGGCAGCTGAACCGCGGCGAAGATCCCAAAAAGGACCAAAGCTACTTTTTGTATTCGCTCACGCAAGAGCGCCTGGCACGCACGATCTTTCCGCTGGCTGGGCTGGACAAAGAGCGCGACGTGCGCCGCATAGCCGCCGAGCAGGGCTTTACCAACGCCCAGAAGGCCGAAAGCGAGGACATCTGCTTTATTCCAGACGGCGACTACGCGGGCTATATCGAGCGCCGCTGCGGACATCCCGCTGCACCGGGCGACATTGTGTGGCGCGACGGCAGCGTGGTCGGACGTCATAACGGCGCACTGCGATACACCATCGGCCAGCGCAAGGGCTTGGGCGTCGCGATGGCGCATCCCGTGTACGTAACGGGCGTCGATGCCGCCAACAACATTGTGCATCTGGGCGAGGCCGAGGACCTGACGGCCGCAGCGCTCACGGCCAACGACTGGATCTGGAGCGCCCCTGCCGACCGCATGAAGGCAGAGCTCACGTCCGGCGGCATTCGCGTGGGCGCCAAGTACCGCTACCGTCAAAAGGACCAGGCAGCGACCCTTACGCGTGACGAAGACGGACAAATGCTGCTGACCTTTGACGAGCCACAGCGAGCCATCGCCCCCGGCCAGGCCGTTGTAGTCTATCGCGGCGACATCGTCCTGGGCGGCGGTACCGTGACCGGCGCCATCAAATAACAGCACTCCTCGATAAGTTGCGGTGAAATAGTGACTGTTTAAGCGTTTCAAGCCGCTAAATAGTCCCTATTTCACCGCAACTTTGTTAAGTATTATGATGTTTGTGCTTGCTATATTTAACGATTAGAATGCTTAACGAGGTGATGCAGCAGATGAATACTTCCAACTATATAACCATGGGTGACGCCGCGCGCCTGCTGGGCGTTACGAAGGCCCGTATATCGCAACTGGCTGCATCGGGAACGCTCGCGTGCGATATCGTCGGTGGGCGGAAAATGGTTCAGTACGATTCCGCGATTGGTTATCAAAAGGTCCGTAAGCGTGGGCGCCGTCCCGCAGCTGACGTAGGGCGCAAGTTCACGTTGATGTCAGCCGACCACGAGGTCGCGCATGTCTCGTTTGATCCAACGCGCGAGTTTTCCTTTGAAATTGCCGACATACTCGATGCACGAAGGATGCCGTTTGGCACGTGCTCGAGTTCTTCTCCAACGGTGAATAAACGAGCACTCAACACGTGGTGGAGTCACCGGTCGGTGCCCGACGTCCGCCCCGGACTCATCTCGCGCTATCGCGAGCTGGGAATTGACAGCGGTATTGAAGTGCCCGTTCGTTGCCTGGGTTTTTCGCTTTCGGATTGCTATTGGCTAAGACCGGTCGACTGCGACGAGCTCAATTGGCAGCACCTCAATTACTTCGAAAACAATTATGAACGGTCGGCACCCGAGCATCGTTCAGGCTGGCTTGAGGGCATCGGACTCAAAAATCCTGACAATACGTCCGAGGGCGAGCTACCCAAATCCTGGATGATCCGCAATGGCGTTCGCATCCTGGTTAAAGGATGCGAAATGGACGATCAGCGACCGTTTAACGAGGCGGTTGCAACAGCTCTACATCGGCGTCTGCTATCCAAAGGTGAGTTTGTTCCCTATACGGTCGAGCGCATGTTCGACGGGCCCGTATGCCTATGCGATGACTTTCTTAATGGCCGTGAGGAATACGTGCCGGCCGCTTATATCAGGGACGCACTCGGTGGCCAGCGAGGAAACTCAACATACGATCGATACTGTCGCTTTCTTGGCAGACACGGGGCTGACGAAGCCACGGTAAGAAAATCCATGTCGCAGATGATTGTCTGCGATGCCCTCCTGGCCAACAGCGACCGCCACTGGCGAAACTTCGGCATCATCCGCAATGTCAACACGCTGGAAATGCGGCCTGCACCGCTGTTCGATAGTGGCAATTGCCTGTGGTACAACGTGCCAACCGCCGTGCTCGTTGCCGGGGAGTTTGGATTTGCCGCCAAACCGTTTGGTCCGGACCCTTCCACTCAGCTAGCATTTGCTGACTCGCTCGATTGGTTCGATGCGTCGCATCTCGATGGGTTCGTCGACGAGGCAGTCGAAATCCTCTCACAAAGCGCATGGGCAACAGCAGGCAATCGCCTCAAGGCCATCCGCCGCGGTCTCGAGCGCCGCACGATAGAGGTAAGCGCCGCCGTTGAGGTGCTACGGCACGTGCAGAGATAACAGCACTGCCCCCTAAGTTGCGGTGAAATAGGGACTGTTTGGCGGTTTTAAACGCTTAAACAGTCCCTATTTCACCGCAACTTACAGTGGGCGGCCTCGGTCGGTACTGCTGTGCCAGTCGAGGCCGCTGCTCCCCTAGCGCTGAACGTAGGCGCGAACCAGTTCAAAGGTGTTGCGCACGCCGTCGATGTGGCTGCGCTCGTAGTTGTGGCTCGCGTACACGCCGGGGCCGATCAGGCCGTGACGGATGTCGTAGCCGGCAGAGAGCGTGGCCTCGACGTCCGAGCCGTAATGCGGGTACACGTCGATGGCGTAATCGAGCTCGAGCTCGCGCGCGATGTTGGACAGCGTGGTCACCAGGTCGTAGTTGTAGGGGCCACCCGAATCCTTGGCGCAAATCGAAACCATGCGCTCGGTGCAGCCCAGGTCGTCACCCACGCAGCCCATGTCCACGCTGATCATCTCGCGGGTGTCAGCCGGCACAAAGGCACCGCCGTGGCCGACCTCCTCGTACACCGTAAAGAGCAGCGAAACCTTGCGCGAAAGGGTCACCTCGCCGTCAGCAACGGCGCGGGCCAGACCCAGCAGAATCGACGCCGACAGCTTGTCATCCAGGAAGCGGCTCTTGATGTAGCCGCTCTCCGTCACCGTGGTACGCGGATCCATGGCGATGATGTCGCCAGTCTGAATGCCCAGCTCAAGCACATCGTCCTTGCTGTCGACGTTCTCGTCGAGCAGGATTTCCATGTTCTTCTCGATGGTCTTGACCGGCTCGTCGGCCACGTGCGCCGAAGGCTCGGTGTTGAGGACCACGCCCGTGTACACATTGCCATCGCGCGTGTAGACGGTGCAGTTCTCGCCATCGGCCGTAGACCACTGGTGCCCACCTAGCGTCGTGGGACGCAGACGGCCATTGTCCTTAATGGAGCGCACCATGGCGCCCAGGGTGTCGACATGGCTCGCCAACACAAGCGGCTCGCCCTCGCCACCAAGCTCAACGAGCACGTTACCCTTATTAGAACGCTCAGGCCCAAAGCCCATATCGCGCAACGTTTCCATCAGATAATCAGTCGCCGCACGGGTATAGCCCGTAGGCGAAGCAATCGAGGTAAGCGCCTTCAACTGGTCAGTAATATAGGAGAGCGTAGAATCCATCTTGGACACCAAAGTCACCCTTTCATATCGAATTAAACCCACAGCAACAATACCACCGCGAACCATCTTTTTACCTAGCGAGATGACGCATCGAGCTCCCCAGAACGGCGCCCCCCACGATAACGAGCCGGCGGGCCCCTGCCCGTTAGCCCCAGAATCTTTCCGCAGGACAGAAGGAGGCCCCGCCGCACGTAGTGCGCAGCGGGGCCTCCGACATGTCCGAGGACGATTCTGGGGCTAACGGGCAGGGGCCCGCCGAACCAGGTTAAGCAGCCGGGCAGATCTTCTTGAAGAGCTCGATGACGTCGTCGAGCGTCGCCTCGCGCGGGTTACCCGGGAAGCAGGCGTCGGCCA
>URDE01000002.1:0-46388 GCA_900546525.1 uncultured Collinsella sp. | reverse complement strand
GCCATGCGGCCCCCAGGGCACGTGTACGCGATACCGGACACCGTAACGGTGGGCGCCGCCCACCGGTCAGCGGCCAGAGCATGGGGGGCACGCCCGGTCCCGTTCCGAACCCGGAAGCTAAGCCCCATCGCGCCGAGAGTACTGCGGGGTCAGCCCGTGGGAGGCCAGGGCGCCGCTGACCGGTGGACGGCACCGAGCCGCCATTGGGAATGTAGAAGGGGGAGGCCTCGCGGCCTCCCCCTTTTTTGCGTTATATACACGTTGTACTTTGGAATCTAGCTCCTCCGTATGCGCTCTTACTGTTTGGCTGTATTTTGAGTCCTTCTAGTGTATTTGAGCGATAATTACTCGCATTGGCGTTAGGGAGGGCTTGATGTTTACCGTTTTTGTCTTGGGCAATATTGCTTCGGGTAAGTCGACTGCCTGCCGCTATTTCGAATCTCGTGGCGCTATGCTAATCGATCTGGATGAGCTTGCAAAATCGCTGTATGTGCCGGGCTCTGATATCGTCAATGCACTCGCGGATGAATTCGGTTGGGACATTTTGGATGAGGATGGCGGCGTTCGTCGCAGCATCCTCGCTTCTCGAGCTTTTGCTTCTCCTGATTCGGTCGCGCGGCTCAATGGCATTGTGCATCCCGTTCTCATTGAACAGCTTTCGCTTAGGATTCTCGATCCGGTTTGCTGCACGGTTTCATCTCCCCGTTATCCCTTTGCGGTGGTCGAGGTTTCTGCTCCGACTGGTTTTGAGGATGCATTTGGCTTGGCTGATGAAATTCTGGTCATCAGCGCCCCTTTGTCAGTTCGTCGCGAGCGCGCTATTCAACGTGGCATGGAGCCATCTGATTTCGATGCCCGTTCTGCTTGTCAGCCCGATGAGTCTGCGCTGTGCAATCTCGCTACAACGGTGATTGATAATGCCTCAGGCGATAATTCGCTCTTTGAGCAGCTTGACTCATGGCTTGCATGCCATGGGTTTATAGACACTGCGGATAAGGAGGATGCCGATGCCTAAGACACGTTTCTTTGCGTGGTATCGCGTGGCGCCACTTGCCGTTGTGTTCGTCTTCGGCCTTATTTCGCTCGTCTACTCGTATGCTCCTGCCGCCTTCTTTAAGCCTTTGTATCCGATTGACTACGAGGCGTATGTAAAGCAATCGAGCATTTCGCACAATCTTGATCCGTATCTGGTGTGTGCTGTTATAAAGTCTGAATCGAATTGGGATCCCGAGGCTGAGTCGACTCAAGGCGCTCGGGGATTGATGCAGCTGATGCCTGAGACTGCCCAGGATATGATTGCCTTGGGTCTTGTCGATGGTAGTGAGTATTCAGCCGACAACCTTAACGATCCCGCTACGAACATCGAGTTTGGCTGTGCGTATTTTTCGTATCTTCTAACGTATTTTAACGGGTCGGCGGACAGCGCTATTGCTGCATATAACGCCGGCATGGGTAATGTGGACGGTTGGGCGCAGCGGGACACATCGCTTCACAACGCGATCACCTTTCCCGAGACGCAGGCTTATCTGATTCGCGTCAATAATGCCTGGGTTCGCTATAAGACTCTCTATCCTGATCGGTTCGTATAGGACTAAGTCCACCGCCTGCGTATACTGCAGATGTATGAGTTAGGAGTATCCATGGCGGAATTTGAAGTAGAACGCGTTGGCGGTGAACTTAAGCGCTTTGGCGTTGAGGGCGCTGAGGTGCCGTTTGAAGTCGTTTCTCCCTATGAGCCTGCCGGTTCCCAGCCCAAGGCCATTGAGTCGCTTGTGCAGGGTGTGAGGGACGGAGACCGCTATCAGGTTTTGCTGGGTGTGACTGGTTCGGGCAAGACCTTCACGATGGCAAAGACTATTGAGGCCCTGGGAAAGCCGACGCTGGTCATGGCTCCGAATAAAACGCTCGCCGCTCAGCTTGCAAGCGAGCTCAAAGAGTTCTTTCCCAATAATGCTGTGGTCTACTTCGTCTCGTATTACGACTACTATCAGCCCGAGGCGTATGTGCCGCAAAGCGATACATATATCGAGAAAGACTCCTCGATTAACGAAGAGGTCGAGATGCTGCGCCATCAGGCGACCGCGTCACTGCTCTCTCGACGCGATGTAATCGTTGTCGCATCGGTCTCGTGTATCTATGGCATTGGCTCTCCTGAGGACTATGCGGGTCTGGCTCCAAACGTCGACAAGAAGGTGCCGCTCGAGCGCGATGACTTTATCCATGCACTTATCGACATTCAATATGACCGCAATGACTATGACCTGGCACGCGGCACGTTCCGCGTGCGCGGCGATGTTGTCGACGTGTATCCGCCTTATGCCGAGCATCCGTTGCGGTTTGAGTTCTTTGGCGACGAGGTCGAGCTGATTGCCGAGATCGATGAGGTCACCGGTGAGATGCTTCGTGAGTACGAGGCCATCCCCGTATGGCCGGCATCGCACTACGTGACCGAGAAGCCGAAGGTCAAGGCGGCTCTGAAATCGATCAGCGAAGAGTGCGAGAAGCGCGTGGCGGAGCTCAAGGCGACCGACAAGTTGCTCGAGGCGCAGCGTCTGCAGCAGCGCACCGATTATGATCTTGAGATGCTCGAGACGATGGGCTTTTGCAACGGCATCGAGAACTACTCGCGTCATCTGGACGGTCGCAAGCCGGGTGAGCCGCCGTTTACCCTAATCGATTACTTTCCCAAGGATATGCTCTGCATCATCGACGAGAGTCATGTGACGGTGCCGCAGATCCGCGGCATGCACGAAGGCGACCGCTCGCGTAAGGTGACGCTGGTGGAGCATGGTTTTCGTCTGCCTTCGGCACTCGATAACCGCCCGCTTCGTTTTGATGAGTTTGAGGCGAGGATTCCCCAGTTCATCTACGTTTCGGCCACGCCGGGCGACTATGAGCTGCGGGTTAGCCAGAACGACGTTGAGCAGATTATTCGTCCGACCGGTCTGCTCGACCCCAAGATCGACGTTCGTCCGGTTCGTGGGCAGATTGACGATCTTGAGGACGAGATTCGCGAGCGCGTGGCGCGCAAGGAGCGCGTGCTGGTGACCACGCTCACCAAGCGCATGGCCGAGGACCTGACCGACCATCTGCTTGATGCCGGCATTAAGGTCAATTACATGCACTCCGATACGGCGACGATGGACCGTGTCGAGATCCTGCGAACGCTGCGCGAGGGAAAGATCGATGTTCTCGTTGGCATCAACCTGCTCCGCGAGGGTCTAGACCTTCCTGAGGTCTCGCTGGTGGCAATTCTCGACGCTGACAAGGAAGGCTTCTTGCGCAATCGCCGTTCGTTGATTCAGACGATTGGCCGTGCGGCCCGTAATGCCGACGGCGAGGTCATCATGTATGCAGACGTTGTGACCGATTCGATGAAAGAAGCCATCGAGGAGACGCAGCGCCGTCGCGAGATTCAGATGGCATATAACGAAGAGCATGGCATTGTTCCCAAGACGGTCCGCAAGGCCATTAACGACATTTCGAGCTTTATTGCCGAGGCCGAAAAGACTGTGGGCTCGAAGGGACGCTCGAGAGGCGATTCGCTGGGTCACGGTGCGTTCTATACGCCTGACGAAAACGGCGAGGGCGCCGCGCCGGAGACGGTGGCGCCCGAGCAGACACTTGCGGAGCAGTTGGAAGAACTGCCGCATGACGAGCTTGTGCGGATCGTCGAAACCATGGAAGAGGATATGCGCAACGCTTCTGCCGCCATGGACTTTGAGGAGGCGGCGCGCCTGCGCGATGCTGTCGTTCAGATTCGGGCGATGCTCGAGGGTGCGTCTGAGGACGAGACGATCGAGCGCTTACGTTCGCAGGCCCGCAAGGGTTCCACGTTCGCATCGGGCAGAAAACGCCAGGGTGCACGGTTTAAGAAATAGCGAACAGGCCCCGAGTTCCCTGTGGAGCTCGGGGCCTGTGTCTTTTGCGTGCTGGAATTCGTGCGCTAGAGGTCTGCGATCAGGGCTTCGGCGCAACGGATGCCATCGGTAGCGGCACTCATGATTCCTCCGGCATATCCGGCTCCCTCGCCGCAAGGGTAGAGCCCCGGGGTCGATACAGCATGGCATTGCCGGTCTCGAGTAACGGTGACCGGAGAGCTCGAGCGTGTTTCAACACCGGTGAGGACGGCATCGGGATGGTCGTAGCCACGCAGTTTTTTGCCGAGCAAGGGAATTCCCAGACGAAGCGACTCGATGATATGTTGCGGCAATGACTCATCGATTGCTGTCCAAGTCACGCCGAGCGGATAGGTGGGCTTTACCTTGCCGCATGTCGTGCTGGCGCGTTCTGCAAGGAAATCGCCGACGAGCTGTGCCGGTGCGTTCCAGTTGGAGCCGCCAAGGCGATAGGCAGCCCGCTCGCAAATGCGCTGGAGTTCTACGCCTGCAAGAGGATCATCGCTGGGGAGATCATCGGGCGTGACGTTAACGAGGAGAGCGGCGTTTGCGTTGCGGCCGGCGCGGGCGTTGAGACTGGCGCCGTTGACGCACAGATGGCCGGGCTCTGAAGAGGCGGCGACAACCTGTCCGCCGGGACACATGCAGAATGAGAACACACTGCGGCCGTTGGGAAGATGGGCAACGAGCTTATAGGGGGCTGCTCCGAGCGCGGGATGACCCGCTGCGGGGCCATATTGCGCCCGATCGATATCACGCTGCGGGTGTTCGATGCGAACGCCCATGGCAAACGTCTTTTGAGCGAGGGCGACATGATGGGTTTTGAGAACCTCGAATACGTCGCGGGCAGAATGACCGCAAGCAAGGATGAGATGCTTTGTGTTGATTGACTCGCTTGTCGCGTCGTGGGACGACTGGATGTCGATACCGACAATGGCGCCAGATGTGTCAGTGTGAATGTCAACGAGTTTCGTTCGATAGCGAACGGTTCCTCCGAGCTGTTCAATGCGCTGGGAGATGCTGGTAACGACGGCGGGGAGGATGTCGGAGCCAATATGCGGTTTTGCATCCCATAGAATATCGCGGGGAGCGCCCGCTTCGACGAAGGTCTCGAGGATAAGGCGATGGGCGGGATTTTTGGTTCCCGTATTGAGCTTGCCGTCCGAGAAGGTCCCCGCGCCGCCCAGACCAAACTGGATATTGCTCTCGGGGTCGAGGATGCGCTCCTTTAGAAAGAGGTCGATCGCATGTGAGCGGCGAAATGCCGGGTCGCCGCGCTCGATGAGCAAGGGCTTAAGACCCGCTTCGGCGAGCGTAAGCGCAGCGAAAAGGCCGGCGCAGCCGGCACCGACAACGACAGGGCGTTCTTGAGGTGCGTCGGAGACGGGGGAGGGGAATGAAGGTTCATCGTCTTCTATCGCGCGTACACGCGAGCGGTCACGCTCGGCAACGCTGTCGACCGCTTCTCGCTCGAGGTGGGGACTAGTCAGCTCAACACGAAAGCTCAGGATAAAATGGACGTCTCGTTTTTTGCGAGCGTCGATTGACTTTCGGTGGAGCTCGATGGACTTGATCTCGGAGTCCTTGCAACGTAGGACGCGCTTGGCGACTCGCTTGCCAACAATGAGACAGGCATTCTCATCGCCGGCTTCATCGAGCGACGCGTTGACTTGGGTGATTTCGATCATCGAGGTCTCCTTAGAGGCAAGAAAGAGGCCGTCCGGTATCCCAGACGGCCCGAATGCGTTTTTGATTATAGACTGCGCGGCTACAGGCTGCTTGCAGCGCGAATACCCGAGATCCAGGCCCACGCAAGGTTAAAGCCTCCGCAATCGGCGTCGATGTCGAGCGCTTCTCCGCAGACGTAAAGCGGGGCGCCTGTGGTGCTGTTCACGTAAAGATTGGGTGTCGAGACGCACTCGATAGATATGCCGCCACGCGTGACCTGTGCTGAGCGCTCCTCTGCCGTCCCTTCGACGGACAGTTTAAAGTGCTTGAGGATTGAGACCAGGTGGATGACATCGCGCGAGCCGGGATGGCACCGCTCGAATGCCGTACAGACGACGTGTGAGAGCTGCGGGGCGAGCATGCCGTCAAGCCAGTGGGAGTTTCGGGGCGAAAAATCGCCGAGCACGTTGACACGCTGCTCGAGCGTATCGAGCAGCTCATCTTTGGAGAAATCTGGAAAGAAGTCGATCAGAACAGTGTCGCCCTGGTTGAAACGGCGAGAGAGATTGAAGGCGGCGACGCCTGAGATGCCGAAGGCACGGAACAGCACTTCGCCATCTTCTCGCCAGAGCTCTTCGTGGCTGCGCGAGAGCGTTAAGCGGGCTCGGACGCGCAGACCATCCAGAGTTCCGAGTGCCGTCCGGTCGCCGACGACTGATGCCGATACGGGGCACAGGACGGGGCGCAGGGGCGTCAAGGGAAGGCTAAACACCTCGGCGATGCCGGTGGGGTTGCCACCCGTAGCGATAACCACGGCCCTTGCCTGCAGGGCATCGCTCGTGCGAGGAGTATCGGCTAACGCCTTTCGAAGCGAACGGAGCTCCGTCTTTCGGTCGCCGTGCTTTTTGGGTTTGAGTACATGAGCGGGACGGTCGATCTGAAGCGTCCAGCCTTCGGAAGCCTTATGAGCCGCAATGACGTTAGTCCCGCAGAGTAGGGTGATGCCCAAACGCTCGCATGCATTGAGGAGTGCATCGCGAACCGACTCGGCGCGAAGGGAGCGCGGGTATAGGCGGCCTTCCTCATGGATCGTCATGATGCCCAGCGAGGAGAAAAAACTCTCGAGATCTTGCTCGGGTTGGGGGCCCATGATGGATTCGACAAAGGCGGGGTGGTTATATCGCCGAATGTCGATGGATTCGTTTGAGAGGTTGCAGCGGCCGTTTCCGGTTGCGAGCAGCTTGAGACCGCAGGCGACGTCGCGCTCGACGACGCAGACGCTTTTGTCGACACGCGCCGCCGTAATGGCGGCGGCGAGGCCCGAGGCCCCGCCGCCGATCACCAAGACGTCATAGAAGGCGCTTGCGTTCACTTAGGCCTCGTCTGTCTTGTGCGGGGCGATGGCCTCAACGGCGGAGACGGCTTGGGGCAGCATGCCGGCGGGCAGCGCGGTTTCGACTTCTCCCTTGTCGCAGGCTTCGGCGAGCGCAGGATCGATGGGCAGCTGACCAAGGATGTCGAGATGATAGGTCTCGGCGACCTCGGGAAGATTGCTCTTGCCGAAGACCTCGATCTTCTTGCCGCAGTCGGGGCATTCGATATAGCTCATGTTCTCGACAATGCCCAGAATAGGGACGTTCATCTTCTCGGCCATGTTGACTGCCTTGGCGACGATCATCGAGACCAAGTCTTGCGGGCTCGTGACGATGACGATGCCATCGACGGGCAGCGATTGGAAAACGGTGAGCGCGACGTCACCCGTTCCCGGAGGCATATCGACCAGCAGGTAGTCGATGGGGCCCCACGAGGTCTCGCTCCAGAATTGCCTGATGGCGCCCGCGATAACCGGGCCACGCCAAAGGACGGGATCGGTTTCGTTTTGGAGCAACAGGTTGGAGCTCATGACCTTGACGCCGTGCTCGGAGATCTCGGGCAGCATGAGGTTGCCGAGGGCATGGACATGGCGTCCGCTCATGCCGAACATTTTGGGGATGGAGGGGCCGGTGATGTCGGCGTCGAGAATGCCAACCTTGTTGCCGCGGCGGGCGAGCTCGGTTGCGATGGCGCCCGTCACAAACGACTTGCCGACGCCTCCCTTGCCGGAAAGCACAGCGATAACGCGCTTGACCTCCGACAGCGTATTCTCTTCAAATTGCGACGGCGTTGATTGTCCGCCGGCTGCTTGTGTGTGCTCGCAACCCATGTATGACTCCTTTGTATATGTTGGGGCCGGGGCCCCGCGATGTGACACGAGCGTCATTGTACCCTCGTTTGCGAGCGGGAGTCATTTGCGATGCATTTGGGCCGAGCGTGCTTGCAATACGATGGGTCCAAGCGAATGGGCGGGCTTACTGAACTTTGCTGGCGAACTCGAGGTATTGCATGCGCTGCAGCTTGTCGATCGTCGAGGCGTATGGGCTGTCTTCAGATTCCAAGTCGTAGCGCAGCCCGTCGGCACCAAGATAGCCGGCGACATTGATGGTGGGCACATCTGACCTTGTTGCAAGCAGGGCCTTTTGATAGTCAGTGAGCGGGGCGCCGATCTTATTAAGGGTAATAGCTGCAATCTCGTTTGCCCCGACGGTGTCGTAGACGTTGAGCTCGGTATTGCCGGCGATTTCATAGTTAGCCCAGACGAAATAGGTCGACTGATAGATACGGAAAGCGTGGCTTGCCGTATCTTCCTGAGGGTACAGCTCGTCGTTGAGAGTCGTTGCGGCGCTCGGCTGATGGTCGCCAAAAAAGACAAGAACAACCGGTCTGCCGATATTGCGGAGCTCGTTGATAAAGTACTCGAGGTCCCGGTCGGATGCATTGATGCAGGTGAGATAGGTATTGAGCGCGCTATTGGCGCCCTCGCTGGCTCCCTCGACCCAATAGTTTGTCAGCTCTTCGGCGGGAACGGTGCCATAGTCGTAGCCGCCGTGATTTTGCATCGTGACGTCAAAGATGAACTGCGGGGCTTCGTCGGTTCTGAGCAGGTCGAGTATCTTGTCGTAGGTGGCGTAGTCGCATACGCCGGCATGGTAATAGGGCGCACCTTCGAAATCGCCGATTGAAAGAAAGTCTCCAAAACCCAGCTGCTGATAGATTTTATCTCGATGGTAGTTGACGGGGTTTTGCGGGTGCATAGCGGTAGTGGTATACCCAAGCTCTTTAAGGTCCTTTGCCAGGCTGTTGACGCCATTCATCTGATACAGCTGATAGGGGATTTTGCCTAATCCGACAAAGGCCGTTGTCGCTCCGGTCAAAAATTCGAATTCGGAGTTCGCCGTTCCGCCACCGGTGACCGAAGCGAGCATGGTGCCGCGAACAAGTGTGTCGGGAAGCGAGTTGTAGAATGCGGGACCGGTGTACCCGGCCGCCTGGAGCTGCTCAAAGCACGAAAGGTCGCTAAAACTCTCGTTCATGACGGCAACAATCGTCGGCTTGATTTCATTGAACTGGGCAACGGCCGCCGCGCGCTGCTCGCTCGAGCCATACGTGCTGTCGTAGGCGGCGGCGAGCTCCTGCTCGATGCTCTGCGCCTCATCGGGCGTATAGTCTTCGGGCTTTTCAATGGGCAACTCGTTGACCATTTCGGTGAACGAAGTGATAAAACCCTGAGACGCATACGTGGTGATGGGCTGCCAACGGTCAAATCCAAAATCCAGCGACTGCTCCAAGTCGATGTTGGAAAAGCCCAAGAGCCCCACAACGGTCACTAGCAGAAAAGCGCAGAGGTTAGCGGCGATTGCGGGGAAGACATGGGCGGGCGTACGGAGCTTTCGCGGTCGGATAAGCGAAAGAAGCCCCAGGGAAATCTCCAGCAGGGCGAGTGAGGTTACGATTCCTGCAGTGAAGGTGAACTCATATCCCTCACTTACTTCCATTGCGGTGCCCAATGCCAAAATGTCGCTCGGCAGGATGGCCTCGCCTTTAAACGTTATGACGAAGTGCTCGGCAATGCCAAGGGTACAACAGACGACGGGCACGAGGGCCATGACTCCTCCATGACGCTGTCCCAGCAAATAAAGGGAGAGCAGAACCGTCGCGAGCAGCCCAACGGAAAACCCGAATGAGTTGGCGGGAATGCGATAGAACGTTTCGTTGCAGGCAATTTCGAGTGAAACGAACGAGAGCGCTGAAACAGCGGCGACGACAAGGATGTCGCGGCAAATACAGGCAACCGTTCCCGTCGCAAGATCGGTTTGGTCGATAAGTCCCGAAACCAAGGGCTCGACAAGAAGTATGACGGCGGCAGCACCGAGCGCCGAATAAGAAAGGACCCATAGGGAACAGTCCTCATTTACGAGCAATTGATTCGTAATCCATGCAGCTACCATGCCGAGCGGGATGAGGAGCATCGCGCACCAAAAGACGCGGGCAATGGGCGGTTTTTCGTTGTGTTTGATTGAAAAATACACGCGCACGACGACGGCGGCCACGATAAGGACGGCGATGAATATGGGCAGATTGGCCATGCCACTCGAAGTGATTTCAAGGGGGATATCTTCGGTCATGGACGTTCCTCTGTTACAGCAAATTAAGTTCAGTTTTAGATTACTCTAACCTTTCCACGGCATTTCGAGAAACAAAGCACCCGACACGCAAAGCAAAAGGTCTGCGAATCTTGTATTACGAACATCTGTGCGCGTTGAGTGCGTTAAACTCATCGACAGTGTGATTTGAGGTTATAGGAGGCAAGGAGCTTCCATGTCTGATTCTTCTATCGTTATCCGTGGTGCGCGCGAACACAACCTGCGCAATATCGATGTTTCCATCCCGCGCGACGAGCTCGTGGTCATTACCGGTCTTTCGGGCTCGGGCAAGAGCTCGCTGGCGTTTGACACGATCTATGCCGAGGGTCAGCGTCGCTACGTGGAGAGCCTGTCGAGTTATGCGCGCCAGTTTTTAGGCCAGATGGACAAGCCCGATCTAGACTCGATCGACGGCCTTTCGCCGGCCGTCTCGATCGATCAGAAGACGACGTCCAAGAATCCGCGCTCGACGGTGGGTACTGTAACTGAGATTTATGACTACCTTCGCTTGCTTTTTGCACGCGTGGGCACGCCGCACTGTCCCGAGTGCGGTCGCGTTATCGAGCGCCAGACCACCGACCAGGTCGCCGATAAGGTCCTGGCAGCGGGAGAGGGTCGTCGTGCGTTTGTGCTGGCACCGGTGGTGCGCGGGCGCAAAGGCGAGTACGCAAAATTGTTCGAGGATCTTCGGGCTGAGGGCTTTAGCCGCGTGCGTGTCGACGGCGAAGTACGCTCGCTCGACGACCCCATCGATCTGGACAAAAAGTTCAAGCACGATATCGAGGTCGTAGTCGACCGCATCGTGATTCGGGAAAACTCTCTGGGCCGTATCGCCGAGTCGGTTGAACAGGCGACTGCCTTGGCACACGGCAATGTGAACGTGTACATGCTGCCCGAGCGCGACGCTCCCGAGGGAACCGAGGGCGAGCTGCTGGAGTATTCGCTGGCACTGGCGTGCCCGGAGCACGGGCATTCCATCGACGACCTGCAGCCGCGCGATTTCTCGTTCAACGCGCCCTATGGTGCATGTCCCGAGTGCGATGGCCTGGGCTTTAAAAAGACAGTCGATGCCGAGGCGCTGATTGAAGACCCCTCAAAGTCGATTGCCGACGGAGTCTTTGGTAGCCTGTTCGGCAATTCCAACTATTATCCGCAGATTTTTGCTGCGGTCTGCAAACACTTTAAGGTGAGTGCCGATACGCCATGGGAGGACCTGCCCCCGCGGGTGCGTCGTGCGTTTTTGGATGGCATGGGCGACACGAAGATTTCGGTCGACTATCAAAAGCTCGATGGGCGTCGCAGCCAGTGGGACACTAAGTTCTCGGGTGTGCGCAATATCCTGTACGAGCGCTACAACGAGACGACGAACGAGAACACCAGGGCTCGCTTGGAGAAATACATTCGCGAAGAGCCATGCTCGAGCTGTCACGGTGCTCGCCTGCGTCCCGAGATGCTTGCCGTCACCGTGGGCGGCAAGTCCATTTACGATGTCTGCTGCCTGTCCTGTCGCGAGTCGCTCGAGTTTTTTGAGGACCTTGAGCTCACAGAGCGTCAACAATTCATCGGCGGTCGTATCGTCAAGGAAATCCTGGAGCGCCTGCGTTTTCTGGTCGATGTCGGACTCGACTATCTGACGCTCGATCGCGCCTCGGCGACGCTTTCTGGCGGTGAGGCCCAACGCATTCGCCTGGCAACGCAGATCGGCGCCGGCCTCATGGGCGTTCTGTACATTCTGGACGAGCCGTCGATCGGCCTTCACCAACGCGATAACGAACGCCTGATCAAGACGCTCGAGCGCTTGCGCGATATCGGCAATACCGTTATCGTCGTCGAGCACGACGAAGATACAATTCGCGCTGCAGACTACGTGATCGATATGGGTCCCGGTGCGGGCGTTAACGGCGGACACGTGGTCGCCGCGGGAACGCCTGCCGATATCATGGCATGCCCCGATTCCATGACGGGTGCTTATTTGACCGGCAAGCGGATGATCCGCGTGCCCGATGAGCGCCGCAAGCCCGGCCGCGGCTGTCTTAAGATCACGGGCGCCCGCGCTAATAACCTCAAAAACGTTACCGCCAAGATTGAGTTCGGTACGCTCACAGTCGTTACCGGTGTTTCGGGATCGGGCAAGAGCTCCCTGGTCACCGATACGATTGCGCCCGCGCTTACGAATGCCATCCATCGTTCGACGCGTCCTGTGGGGCCGTACAAGAAGATTGAGGGCATTGAGTGCATCGATAAGGTAATCGATATCGACCAGTCACCGATCGGTCGCACGCCGCGTTCGAACCCTGCGACCTATATTGGCCTTTGGGATGATCTGCGTGCGCTATTTGCAAGCACGCCGGAGTCGAAGGCGCGCGGCTACTCGCCGGGACGTTTCTCCTTTAACGTAAGCGGAGGTCGCTGCGAGGCGTGCAAGGGCGATGGCCAGATTAAGATCGAGATGCACTTCCTTCCCGATATCTATGTCCCCTGTGAGGTATGTGGCGGCAAGCGTTATAACCGCGAGACGCTCGAGGTTACCTACCGCGGCAAGACAATCTCGGATGTGCTCGACATGAGTGTCACCGAAGCACTGGCTTTCTTTGGGAATATCCCGCAGATTAAGCGCAAACTGCAGACCCTATATGACGTGGGTCTGGGCTACGTGAGCTTGGGTCAGCCCGCTACGACGCTTTCGGGCGGCGAGGCGCAGCGCGTGAAGCTCGCCAAGGAGCTTCATCGTCGCCAGACAGGCAAGACGTTCTACATTTTGGACGAGCCCACAACCGGCCTCCATTTTGAGGATGTTCGTCAGCTGCTCGACGTGTTGCAACGCCTGGTCGATGCGGGCAACACGGTTCTGGTGATCGAGCACAACCTTGATGTCATCAAGGTTGCCGACCGCCTGATCGATATGGGCCCCGAGGGCGGCAATGGCGGCGGAACCGTCGTGGTCTCAGGCACGCCGGAGCAAGTCGCGGCATGTTCGCAGAGCTACACGGGCAAGTTCTTGGCGCCGTTGCTCAAGCGTGACCGTGAGCGCCAGGCGCAGCTCGACGCACAGTAAAGAGATGTTGTAGCACCGACGCGCCACCGATTCCTTCTGATTCGGTGGCGCTTCTGTGTGTCGAGATGGCATATGCGGCGGAATTGGCCCTATACTTAATCCTTACGTCGCTCTGCGGGGGAAAGGATGTGCCATGGCAAAGGCTGTTAAGACGTCAAAAACCAATGCGATGCGCGAGCTGGAAAGCGCCGGCATCTCCTATGTTCTCCATACGTACGAAGACGATGGCGACGAATCGTCGGGGCTGGGCGTCGCGATTTCCGAGCAGCTTGGCGAGGAGCCCGGTCAGGGATTTAAGACCCTGGTCTGCACGACGCCGTCCAACGACCATGTCGTGTGCTGCATTCCCGTTGCCGACGAGCTCGACCTCAAGGCCGCCGCGCGCGCCGCAGGCGAAAAGTCGCTGACCATGATGCATGTCAAAGATTTGCTTGCCGCGACGGGGTATGTCCGCGGCGGTTGCAGTCCGGTCGGTATGAAAAAACGCTTCCGGACTCTGATTGATGAGACATGTATCCTTTGGGATACCATTTTTATCTCGGGCGGCAAGCGCGGCTATCAGCTTGAGCTTGCTCCCGATGACTTAGTTGCATTTTGCGGGGCGACGGTTGCCCCGATCACGAGAGAGGACTGAGCGATGCCGCAGGAAGAATCAAAGCGCGGAGCTCACTTTGCAAAAGGGTCGGCTCCTCAGACGCCCGCGCCCGAGGCCGCTTCGTTCGATAACGAGATTCGAAACGCCTGGTCCGCTGCCGCTGACCCGGGCGAGACGGCCGTGTACTTGCGTGCCGCCGGTGCCGGCACGGCACTTCCCCGTACGGTTCTTTCTTCGGCTCGTCCCGATGAGACGGCTGTCTTTTTGGCCGCCGCTCAATCGAGCGCCAGCGTGATGCCGATCGCCTCCGAGGCTCCTCGTGCGCCGCGTCCCGATGAGACGGCGGTGTTTTTGATGGCAGCCCAGGGAAAGAGCACACCGCAGAGCGCTCCTGCCGCTCGTTCCGCCAAGCCCACGGCTCATGATGATGGCGAACCGCTTCTTTCGGATGACGAATGGTCGCCGCTTGGTTCGACCGATCCCGTCGAGGGCGTGGCCATCGACGGTGATGACGACTGGGACCCTCTGTCGTTTTCTGCCCGAACCGTCGCCGCCAATGAAGTTGACACGGTGTTTGGCGACCATGCCATATTCGATGATGATGCCGTATCCGGTAGCAACATGCCGAACAGCGATGACGCCGCACCTGCTGATGACGCCGTTTTGGTTGACGATCCCTTTGCGATGACCGGCTCCTTTGCCGTCGTGGACGATTTGCCGCCACAAGATGAGGTTTATGAGGACTCTCAGGACGACGTAGACGATATGGGTTCGTCGGACTACTCCACGGTTGGTCGTTCTGCTGGCCTTATGACCGTGCTGACCATCGTGTCGCGCGTCACCGGGTTTATCCGCACGTGGGCCATGGCGGCCGCCATCGGCATGTCGCTGCTCTCGTCCTCCTATCAGGTTGCCAACAACCTGCCCAACATGCTCTACGAGCTCGTGATGGGCGGCATGCTCGTTACGGCGTTTTTGCCGGTGTATATGGGCGTGAGGCGCGAGCAGGGCCGCGAGGCATCGAACGAGTATGTCGGCAATCTGCTCGGTATTCTGCTTCTGGTGCTGGGCGGCATCTCGCTGCTGGGCACCGTGTTTGCTCCCGGCTTTATTTGGACGCAGTCGTTCCTTTCGGGTAATGGCGACAGCATGGATACCGCTGCGTTCATGTTCCGCTTCTTTGCTATCCAAATTCTGTTTTATGGCTTGGGCTCGGTGTTCTCGGGTGTTCTCAACGCACACCGCGACTACTTCTGGTCGACGTTTGCCCCGGTTCTCAACAATGTCATCGTCATCGGCAGCTTTATGGGCTTTGCTCCCGTGTCTGCACAATTTGGCGAGCGGGTCGGCATTATCTTGATCGCAGCCGGTACGACCCTCGGCGTCTTTGTCCAGATGGCCTGCCAGATTCCCGCGCTTGGCAAGCATGGCGTGCATCCTCATATCCATATCGACTTTAAGGACCCCGCGCTGCGACAGACGATTGCGCTTGGTATCCCGACGCTGCTCGCCACGGTGTGCATGTTTGTCTCGACCTCCATTACCAATGCCGCCGCGCTGGTGGTGCAGCCCGAGACCGGCCCTTCCGTCATCGCATATGCGCGCCTGTGGTATACGCTGCCCTATGCGCTGATCGCTGCCTCGCTTTCGACGGCACTCTATACCGAACTCTCCCACGATGCACAGGAGAAGGATTACGACAGCGTCCGCACGGGCATTTCGCGCGGTGTCGCCCAGATGCTCTTCTTCCTGATTCCGTTTGCGATGTACCTGATCGTCTTCGCCCGTCCGCTCAACATGATCTACTGCGCCGGCAAGTTCGATGAATCCGGTGTGGCGCTGGTGTCGGAGTTCCTTATCTATCTGGCACTTTCCCTGCCGCTCTACGGCGTGGTCGTGCTGATGCAGAAGAGCTTCTCGGCCCTGCTCGATATGAAACCTTATAGCCGCTATTGCTTGTACTCCGCTGTCGGTCAGGCCGGTTCGGTGCTGCTGTTTGGCGTGGTGCTGGGCTACGGTATGCCGGCAATTGCGCTTTCGTACGTCGTTGACTACGTGGTCTTGGTCGGATGCTCACTGTGGTGGCTGCGCCGTCGTCTGCATGGCCTTCAGGTCAAGTCTATCCTGCACGGCGGTTTCTTCGGCCTGTTGTTCGGTGGCTTGGGCGCTGCCGCGGGCGCCGGCGTCATGTGGGCACTTGAGCACTTTGTCGGAATGCTTGGCAGCTCGATCCTCATTACCCTGGGCTACGTTTGTGTTGCAGGCGTCGTCTCGCTTGCCGTGACTTTTGGCCTTGCCTTCGTCTTTAAGATGCCCGAGGTCTCGGCGCTGCTTCGTCGCAAGTAGGTGCGTGTGGCAGGTCACGACAACATTCCAACACTTGCCGAGCAGGTTTCGCGCGTTCCCACGCAACCCGGCTGCTACCTTTGGAAAGATGCCAAGGGCGATGTCATCTATGTGGGCAAGGCAAAAAACTTGCGTGCCCGTATGCGTCAATACGTGACGCTGCAGGACGAGCGTCAAAAGATCCCGCTCATGATGCAGCTGGTGGCGAGCTTCGACTATATCGTGGTGGAGACCGAGCACGAGGCATTGGTGCTCGAGCGCAATCTGATCGGCCAGTACCATCCGTACTTCAACGTCGACCTTAAGGACGATAAAAGCTATCCCTTTATCGCCATCACTAAAAGCGATCTATTTCCCGCTATTAAATACACGCGCGAGCGCCATAAGCCCGGCACGCGCTATTTTGGCCCCTATACCGATAGTCGTGCGGCGCGTGAGACCATCGATACGCTACGCAAGGTCATTCCTATTTGCTCGGCATCCTGTGCGGAATGGCGCCGCTGCCGCCGCATCGTCGAATCTCATAAGGGCGAAGAAGACATCGTCAATATGATTTGCGCGCAAAACGGGCGTCCCTGTTTTGACTACCATGTCGGGCGCGGGCCGGGCGCATGCGTCGGCGCGATTTCCCCTGCCGACTATGCCAAGAACGTCAAGCGTGTCGAACGTTTCTTGTCGGGCCATCGCAAGGATGTCGTCGACGAGCTTACGTCCGAGATGACGGAGGCAGCCGAGACGCTCGATTTTGAACGTGCGGCGCGCGTCAAGCGTCGCCTGGAAGTCATTAGGGGCCTGGACGATCGCCAACAGGTCGTTTTTCCATCGAGCGTCGATATCGACGTCATCGGCTTCTATCGCGAAGAGACTATCTCTGCCGCCTGTGTCTTTGTCGTTCGCGAGGGCCGAACGGTTCGAACTTGTGAGTTCATCCTCGATAAAGGCCTGGATGTCGACGAGGAAGAGCTTCAATCGGGCTTTCTTAAGCGCTATTACGACGAGACGGCCGATATTCCAGCCGAGATCAATCTCTCTGTCGAGCTTGAGGATGCTGAAGCGTTGGGGGAGTGGCTTGCGGGCAAGCGCGAACGCTCTTGCCATCTCCATAGGCCGCAGCGCGGCGAAAAGCACCGCCTGCTCGATATGGCTTCCAAAAATGCGCGCCATGCCCTCATGCGCTACATGATGCGCACGGGGTATGCTGACGATCGCACCAATCAGGCGCTCCTGGAGCTCGAAAGTGCGCTGGCGCTGCCTGCGCCGCCGTTGCGCATCGAGTGCTTCGATATCTCGACGTTGCACGGCACCTTTACCGTCGCTTCGATGGTGGTATTTACCAACGGCCGTGCCGACAAGGGCCAGTATCGTCGCTTTAAAATTCAGGCCGAATTGGACGAGGCGAACGACTTCGTATCGATGTCCGAAGTTCTGGGGCGTCGCTATGCTCCCGAGCGCATGGCGGACGAGCGCTTTGGCTCGCGCCCCGATTTGCTCGTTGTCGATGGCGGCAAGCCGCAGTTGACCGCTGCAATTAAGCAACTTGAGGCGCTCGGCCTCGATATACCAGTTTGTGGCTTGGCAAAGGCCGATGAGGAAGTTTTCGTGCCGTGGGACGAGACTCCCGTCGTGCTGCCGACCGGCTCCGCTTCGCTTTATCTGATCAAGCAGGTTCGCGATGAATCCCACCGATTTGCGATTACGTTCCACCGCGAGTTGCGCAATAAGGCTATGACGGTTTCGGTGCTTGACGACGTTCCGGGCGTGGGACCCACTAGAAAACGTGCCATTATGCGCCATTTTGGCTCGATGAAGCGTTTGCGCGCGGCAAGCGAGCAGGAGATTGCGGAAGTTCGAGGCGTTCCGGCCGATGTCGCCAAAGCGGTCCACGAGGCACTTGTTGCATGGAATGCCGAGCGCGCCCAGGCATCGGCCAGCCGTTCCGAAAACTAAACGTGCTTCTAAACAACTGATATACATGATTGGCCGATTTTCAATCATTTATTTCGCGGCGATTACCTGTCGATTTCGGGTTTTATTAACGCTAAAACGTTTGACTAGCCATGGTGAACAACCCTGCTATCCTGCGGGTTGACGAAGACTGATATCTCACCTCGTCGATACATACTGTCTGGCGAATCGTTTGTCAATGAATTCGGTGAACGGTAGTAAATACCGTTCAAGCGTATGTATGTATCGGTCGCCGAGCGCGGCACCTCAGTTGGGTCCGTCGGTAGGTAAGGTATATATCGTCCGCAAGTTGCGCGGGGGCAAGTCTAGGTGCTCCCGGGTAAGATTCTCTATTGATAGGAGAAGACATGGCCATCATCAACAAGGGTATGTCCAGGCGTTCGTTCCTCGGCCTCACCGGCAGCGTCGCTGCTGTCGCAGGGCTTGGTCTCACCGGCTGCGGTGGCAGCTCCAACGACGAGGGTTCCGCTTCCGGTTCCACCGATTCCGCCAACCGTGGCGGCGGCGTGATCACCGCTGGTTCCGCTTACGCTCCGTCCAGCTTCGACCCCGCCAGCACCGGCTCCGCTGTGGGCCTGGGTGCTAACTGGCACGTCATCGAGGGCCTCTATGGCATCGATTACCACGACTACAGCACCTTCAACGAGCTCGCCACCGACGATCCCAAGTCCGTGGACGACACTACCTTCGAGGTCACCATCCGCAAGGGCGCCAAGTTCTCCGATGGCACCGAGGTCACTGCTGACGACGTCGTTGCCTCCTACACCGCTTGCGCTGCTTCTGCTACCTATGCTCCGTTCTTCCAGCCCTTCGAGTCCATCGAGGCCAAGGACGCCAGCACTGTAACGGTCAAGACCAAGGTCCCCAACTTCTCCCTGCTCAAGGATCGTCTGGCCATCATCCGCGTTACCCCGGCTACCCAGGCCGAGGAGGATCGCGCTAAGCAGCCGATCGGCTCCGGCCCCTGGATGTACGACTCTATCTCCGATACCGAGATCACCCTGGTTCCCAACCCCGAGTACAACGGTGAGTATGCTGCCGAGGATAAGAAGATCCAGTACAGCATCCTGACCGACCCCACCGCTCGCGTTACCGCTCAGCAGGAGGGCTCCACGCTCGTTATGGAGCTCGTCACCGCTGACGCCGTCGACCAGCTCGAGAGCGCCGGCTGCAAGATCGATAACGTCCAGGGTTTCGGCACCCGCTTCATCATGTTCAACGTCGCCAAGGAGCCTTGGAACAACGTCAAGGTCCGTCAGGCCGTCATGTACGCGCTCGACACTGAGAAGATGATTACCAACACCTTCGCCGGCCTTGCTACCGCTGCCAGCTGCTACCTGCCCAAGAGCTTCACCAACTATCATGAGGCTTCCACGGTGTACAAGACTGACGCCAAGAAGGCCAAGAAGCTCATCGAAGAGTCTGGCATCACCCCGGGCGCCATCACCCTGCGCACCACCGACAACGAGCAGATCAAGGGCATGGCCGCTCAGGTCAAGAACGACCTCGACGCTCTCGGCTTCGATGTGACTATCCAGACCGATACCTCGCCGGCCACCTACGCTGCCATCGACGGCGGCGAGGCCTACGATATCCTCCTTGCCCCTGGCGATCCATCCTGCTTCGGCGCCGACCCCGACCTGCTGCTCAACTGGTGGTATGGCGACAACGTCTGGATGCAGACCCGTTGCCCGTGGAAGGATTCCGCTGAGTGGGCGAAGCTCCACGGTCTCATGGACGAGGCTCTTGCCGCCGAGGGCGACGAGCAGCAGAAGAAGTGGAACGAGTGCTTCGACATCATCGCCGACAACGCTGTTCTGTACCCCGTTGTCCACGTCAAGACCGTTTCCGCTTCCTGGGACGATCCGTCCACCGCGCCCAACGGCGAGGCCCTCGATGGCTTCAAGGGCATCGGCACGACGAGCATGTCCTTCAGGGGCGTCGCGACCGTCAAGGCCTAAGACTCGCTTGAGTCATATGTGGGGCGTCGGTCGTAAGGCAACGTCCTCATAGTTGAAACAAAGACCCGGGCGGCCTCGATGTCGCTCGGGTCTTGTAATGAGTATCCATACTCATATACCAGTTGGTCCTACCGACAAAAGAAAGGGGAGAGAACGTGAACAACTTTCTACGTTTGATTGGAAGGCGTCTCGTGGCGCTGCCGATCATGGCATTGGGCGTCACCGTCCTGGTGTTCTTCCTTATGTCGTTCTCCAAGACCGACCCCGCCTATACGGCGTTGGGTGACGGTGCCTCGCCCGAGGCGGTTGCCGAGTACCATGAGAAGTATGGTCTGGACGACCCCTGGCCCGTGCGCTACGTGCGCTACATGGGCGATCTGATCCATGGTGACATGGGCACCTATGGTGCTGCTCGCAACTCTGTTGCCAAGCGCATCTCCACGGCCCTGCCCGTCACGATGCAGCTGACCTTCATCGGTCTAGCCATCGGCGCGGTCGTCTCGTTTTTGCTCGGCGTCATCGCGGCACTGTATCGCGATAAATGGCCGGACCAAGTGATCCGCGTCTTCTCCATCGCCGGCTTGGCAACCCCGTCGTTCTGGCTTGCCGTTCTGTTGATCCTGCTGTTCTCTTCCTACCTTAAGGTGCTCCCGGCGTCCGGTGCTCTGCCTCACTTCACCACCAACCCGGCTGGCTATCTGGGACGTATGATCATGCCCGCTATCGCTCTGGCATTCCCGCTGACGGGCCAGATGACTCGTATCGTGCGTACGGCCATGGTCGAGGAGCTCGATAAGGACTATGTCCGTATGGCCCGCGGCGCCGGCGTTCCCGAGAAGGTCGTCGTCGGCATCAACGTTTTGCGCAACGCGCTGATCACCCCGGTCACCACCCTCGGTCTTAAGATCGGCTACCTCATGGGCGGCGCCGTCGTCATCGAGGTCATCTTCAACCTCCCCGGCATGGGTACTGCGATTCTGCAGGGCGTTCAGGGCAACGAGGCGAACCTGGTTCAGGGCGTCGTCATCGTCGTTGCTCTTGCCTTCATCATCATCAACATCGTGGTTGACATGCTCTACCTGCTCATCAACCCGCGCATCAGGACGGTGTAGATTATGGTAAAGATTCGAGAGAAGCAAACCGAGCAGCTCGAGAAAGCTGCCTCCAAGGGGCTCAAGCTCGGTGGCTGGAAGAAGATGACGCTGTCTTCTAAGATTGCCGCCGTCGTGCTGGTGCTGGTCGCCCTGACTGCGATCCTTGCTCCCCTGCTTGCCCCCTATAGTCCGGTTGAGATCTTTACGGCTCGCCAGGCTCCCGGCAACGGGTTTATCTTCGGTACCGACGACAAGGGCCGCGACATCCTTTCGCGCATGCTCTACGGCGGACGTTACTCGCTGATCATCGGCTTTGGTGCTACCGCCATGGCTTTGGTCTGTGGTTCCGTTGTAGGCGCTCTTGCAGCGGTTTCGCGCAAGGCCGTTTCCGAGACGATCATGCGTATCCTGGACATCATCATGTCCATCCCGGGTATCGCCCTCGCAGCCGTTTTCGTTTCCATCCTGGGCAATTCCGTGCCGTCGATCATCTTTGCGATCGGCTTTATGTACACCCCGCAGATCGCCCGTATCGTGCGCGCCAACATCGTGTCCGAGTACGGTGAGGACTATGTCCGCGCGGTCATCGTGTCCGGCGCCAAGGCTCCGTGGATTCTGATCAAGCATGTTCTGCGCAACTGCATCGCTCCGATTATGGTCTTCACCGTTACCCTGGTCGCCGACGCCATCATCTTCGAGGCCTCGCTGACCTTCATCGGCGCCGGCATCCAGGAGCCCACCGCTACCTGGGGCAACATTCTCGCCGACGCTCGCGGTGGCGTGCTCGCTGGCCGTTGGTGGCAGGCGCTGTTCCCGGGCCTGGCCATCATGATCACCTGCCTGGCGCTCAACATCCTCTCCGAGGGCATTACCGACGCCATGGCCGCTGCTCCCTCCGCCGCCCTGGATCCGACCGATTCCTCCAAGCGCCGCGAGGCCGACCTGCTGGTCTCCGACCCCGTTCGTGCCTACAAGGAGCAGGCTCAGTCCCTGTCCGCCCGTCTTGGCGCCCTGCGCGATGTCGAACTCAAGCGTAACGACCGCCATGTGCCCGATGAGTCCGTTGAGCCGATCCTTTCGGTCCGCGATTTCTGCATCCAGTTTGAGCACCACGGTGATATCAACGTCGTCGACCACGTTAACTTTGACGTCCGTCCCGGCCAGACCATGGGCCTGGTAGGCGAGTCCGGCTGCGGTAAGTCCATCACCACGCTGGCCATCATGGGCCTGACCGACGATGACGAGCATCTTTCCGGCGAGGTTCTCTGGGAGGGCCGCGACCTGCTCAAGATGAGCAAGAAGGAGTGGTTCGGCCTGCGCGGTACCGATATCGCCATGGTCTATCAGGACGCCCTGTCCTCGCTCAACCCCTCTATGCTCATCTCTGCCCAGATGAAGCAGCTCACCAAGCGCGGCGGCACCCGCAGCGCCGAGGAGCTCCTGGAGCTCGTGGGCCTCGATCCCAAGCGTACGCTCGAGAGCTATCCGCATGAGCTTTCCGGTGGTCAGCGTCAGCGCGTTCTGATCGCTATGGCCCTTACCCGCGACCCCAAGCTGGTCATCTGCGACGAGCCCACGACCGCTCTGGACGTTACCGTCCAGAAGCAGGTCATCAAGCTGCTCAACGACCTTCAGGCCAAGCTCGGCTTTGCCATGATCTTCGTTTCGCACGACCTGGCGCTGGTCGCCGAGGTCGCCCACAACATTACGGTTATGTACGCCGGCCAGGTTATCGAGCAGGCGCCCACCAAGGAGCTGCTCACCAACCCGATTCACGAGTACACCCGCGGCCTTCTGGGTTCCGTCCTGTCCATCGAGAGCGGTTCGGGCCGCCTGCACCAGGTGCCCGGCGCCGTTCCGAGCCCGCGCGATTTCCCCAAGGGCGATCGCTTCGCGCCCCGCTCGAGCCATCCGCGCATTGGCCTGGACACCCGTCCGGTCTTCAAGCGCGTGCCCGGCACCGAGCACTTCTATTCCGAGCTCCCCGACGAGGTGCTCAAGGCAAATGGTTTGACCCCTCACGCGGAGGTGATGTAGATGAGCGAGACCGCAGTCAACGGCGTCGAGCCGATCATCTTCCTTGATGACGTCCACGTCACCTTTAGGACCCGTACCGGCTCGATTCTGCACCCCAACCTGGTTCACGCCGTCCAGGGTGTAACGATTAAGCTCATGCCCGGCCAGACGATCGGCATCGTCGGCGAGTCCGGTTGCGGAAAGTCAACCACCGCCAACGTCATGTGCGGCCTGCAGGCCCCCACGAGCGGCAAGGTCTACTTTAAGGGCAAGGACGTTACCAAGCGTACCGCCGAGGACCGTCGCCACATGGGTCGCGTCATCTCGGTCGTGTTCCAGAACCCGGCCACGGCGCTCAACCCCCGCATGGTCGTTCGCGAACAACTGCTCGACCCCATGCGCGTCCACAACCTGGGTACCGAGGCCGAGCAAGAGAAGCGCGTCAAGGAGCTCTTGGAGCTCACCGGTCTGCCCAGCTCCGCCGCCGAGGTTCTTCCCGGCCAGCTTTCGGGCGGCCAGCGCCAGCGCGTCGCAATTGCCCGTGCCCTTTCGCTGAACCCCGATGCCATCATCGCCGACGAGCCCACCTCGGCTCTGGACGTTTCGGTCCGCGCGCAGATTCTGAACCTGCTGACCGACCTTAAGAAGGAGCTCGGCCTGGCCATGGTGTTCATCAGCCATGACATCCAGACGGTCCGCTATATCTCTGACGACATCATCGTTATGAATGGCGGCAAGATCGTTGAGCAGGGCGAGGCCAAGCAGGTTTTCCAGCACCCTCAGGACCCCTACACCAAGATGCTGCTCGGCGCTGCGCCGTCGCTGCTGCATCCCAAGCTCGGCGAGTAGCCTCGCTTTCCCTCCCGTGCGCCCGGTTCCCTTGCCGGGCGCACCTCCGTTGCGATTTCGAAAGGTTGGGTTCACGAGCCATGCCAAGTGCTCAGGAGCTACAACAGCAATTTGGTGAATATCGAGGCGCTATGCCCCGTCCATCGGATTTCGATCTCTTTTGGAAGGACCGCATGGCCGAGGCCGACGCCGTCGAGCTCGACTACGCGATTGAGGCGGCTTCGGTTGCGGATTCCGCGACCTGTCGGTTTTTCGACCTCTGGTATACCGGCATGTGTGGTGCACGCCTGCATGCCAAGTACCTTAAACCTGTCTCGGACGAGCTTGTGCCATTGGTACTTCAGTTCCATGGGTATCCGGGTGCGAGCCGCAGCTGGTTTGAGCAGGCGTCGTTTGCGGGCATGGGCATGGCGCTCATTGCTCTCGATTGTCCTGGCCAAGGAGGCCCCTCCGAGGACATTGGTGGATTTGAGGGCACGACGGTCGCGGGCCATATCGTCGCCGGTATCGACGGCGACCCGGCCAACCTCTACTATGTCCGCCTACATCAGGATATCCGCATTCTGTGCCGTATCGTTCGCGAGCTCGAGGGCATCGATCTTACCCGCGTGTATGTGAACGGCGCATCGCAGGGCGGCGGTTTGGGTATTGCAACCTGCGCGCTTAACAGCGAGCTTATCAATCGCGCCGCCATCCTCTATCCCTTCTTATCGGACTTCCGCCTGGTTTGGGATCTGGACGCCGACGATATTGCCTACGAGGGTCTGCGCTATTGGTCGCGATGGTTTGACGAGGACTCGACTCGTATCGAGGAAGCCTATGCCAAGCTGGCGTACTTTGATTCCAAGAATTTTGCCCCCATGGTCAAGTGCCCCGTGCTGTTTGGCACGGGCACGGCCGATATCGTCTGTCCGCCGGCAACGCAGTTTGCGGTGTACAACAACCTGTCCTGCGACAAGCGTCATGAGTTCTTTGAAGGCTTTGGCCACGAGGAGATTCAGGATTTTGACGATCTGATCATTCCGTTTTTCTGTGAGGGAGGGGAGGCTCATGTCTAAGTGCGAGAGCAATGTTGACGAGCTGATAGTCCCCGGGCTCGTGGGAATTCCTGGAACGGTTTCGTCAAGGCTCGCAGAATATCAGGACTGGCACGGTGATGTCCAAGCAGATGTTTCTGATTTAGAGACATGCGCTTCGAATCTTGAGATTCAAGGCCTGGCCATTACGGCAATTGACTTTGTTAACCCCTGCGCCCGTTACTCGGAGGTTTCCTTTGAGCTCGGTGACCATGCGGTCCACGCTCGTTTGATTGAGCCTGTCGGTCGTGCCCGAGTATCTGAGCGCGTGCCGCTGTGCCTGATGTTCCATGACATCGATCGGCCTGTGCGCGGCTGGCATCACATGACGAGATTTGCCGCCATGGGGTATGCCGTCCTCGCGTTGGATGACGATGTTGCTGGTGCGGACGACCTGCAGCGGGGGATTGCTTCGCCCGCTTTTGTCGAGCGCGTCCGTTGGGGTTGCGCGTTGGCGAAGGTTGCGCGCAATCTTGATGGCGTGGACTCTGATCGCATTTTTGCGTGGGGCGAGGGCCTTGGCGGCGGTGTCGCGCTGGCAGTTTCTGCTCTGGACGAGCGGGGCCTCGCTTGCACGGCGGTTGCCAATCCGCTTCCCGGCGGTCTCGAGGCGCTGTCGTCTCGGGTGCGCGGATCGGTGCTCATGGGCACATCGCTTATGGACGCCGTGAGCGATCCCAAGGGTCAGTTTGCCGTATTCAACGGTCTTGAGTGTGACCGGAGGCATATCATCTATGCCAAATACGCTCACGAGCGCATCAATGCGTTCGAAAACGAAGTCGTCGACTTCTTTAACCAAACGTTCTACCCGTGTTCTTTGGCCTAGACGTCCTGGACACTGCCAACAAGAGTGGGCGGCATAGGGCCGCTCGCCAGACAACTAAGGAGATTCTTGTGGCAACTCAGAAATTCACCGGCGTTATCCCTCCCGTCGTTGTTCCCGATACCGAAGACCACCAGCTCGATGTTGCCTCCTTTGAGCGCAGCATCAACCGCATGATCGATGCCGGCGTCGATGGCCTGTTCTTCCTGGGATCCTCGGGCGAGGTCGTCTTCTCCACCGACGAGCGCCGTCGCCAGATTGTCGCCGAGGCCGTGCGCATCGTCGACCACCGCGTGCCTGTTCTGGTCGGCATCATCGACACCGAGACCGAGCGCATGATCGAGCACGGCAAGGTCGCTCAGGAGCTGGGTGCCGATGCGCTTGTCGCCACCTGCCCGTTCTATGCCCTGCAGGGCATGACCGAGGTCGAGGAGCACTTCCGCATCCTGCACGAGGAGCTCGACCTGCCCATCTTTGCCTATGATATTCCCGTGTGCGTTCACACCAAGCTCCCCTGGAAGCTCCTTGCTAAGCTCGGCGCCGAGGGCGTCCTGGCTGGCGTCAAGGATTCCTCGGGCGATGACATCTCGTTCCGCTACCTCATTCAGGAGAACGAGAAGAACGGCCATCCGATGAGCATCCTTACCGGCCATGAGGTCGTCGTCGACGGTGCCTATCTCGGTGGCGCCGACGGCTCTGTCCCGGGTCTCGCCAACGTTGAGCCCGAGGGCTACGTTCGTCAGTGGAAGGCCGCTCAGGCTGGTGACTGGGCTACCGTCAAGGCCGAGCAGGATCGCCTCAATGAGATTTCGCACATCTGGGATGTCACCTCGGGCGTCCAGGGCTATGCCGGTGGCGTCGGCGCCTTCAAGACCGCTATGAACCTCATGGGCATCTTCGACAGCCCGACCATGCCGCGCCCGGTGAAGGCCATGACCGGTGAAAACGTCGAGGCGATTCGCAAGGTCCTCCAGGACAACGGTCTCCTTTAAAGCTTTCCCAGGCACCCGACCTCGCCGTTCAACCGTGCGGCCATGACCCATTAGGTCAATGGCCGCACGGTTTCTCGGCGATCTCGGGCACCTGGAAAACCTTTACCGCGCTGTGACGGCTAGCCTGACGGCGCATTTCCTGTAGTTGTTTTTGTCTCCGAAGGAGAACGACATGGAGAACAAGTACGTCTGCTCTGTCGATATCGGCGGAACTAAGATCGCGACTGCCATCATGGAGTATCCGGCTGACGGCGGTGTGCCCCATCCCGTTTTTGAGGCTGAGGTTCCCACCGAGGCCCAGGAGGGTGGCGAAGCAGTCTTCCAGCGCATCGAGGCGTCTATCAAGGCAGCTCTTGAGGCAAATCCCGATGTCGAGGTCCTCGGAGTTGGCATCGGCGCTGCCGGTGTCGTCGACCCCAAGACGGGCGCCATCGCGTATGCCAATGAGATTATGCCCGGCTGGTCCGGTGTTCAGTTGGGGCCGCGTCTGCGCGAGGACCTCGGCCTTCCCGTTGCCGTTGTAGGCGACGTGCAGGCTCATGCTCTGGGCGAGGCCCACTGGGGCGTCGGCAAGGGCAAGTTCTCCGTCTTGTGTTTGGGCATCGGTACGGGCATCGGCGGCGCATATGTCGAGAACGGCCGCGTGATGCAGGGCTTCCATGGTGCTGCCGGCCATATGGGCCACATCGAGTGCTCGGCTGCCGCCGGCATTCCCTGCGCCTGCGGGCGTTCCGGCCATCTGGAGTCGGTTGCTTCCGGAACATCAATCGGGCGCATGTACGATGAGCGTTTTGGCCGCGTCGACCCCAGCCGTCCTTCGGTCGGCCGTGACGTGAACGACCTGTGCCGCGCAGGCGACGCGAAGGCGACCGAGGTCATTCATGACGCCGGCTTTGCGCTGGGCGCCAGCCTGGGCTCGCTTGCTAACATCCTGGACCCTGAGGTCATCGTGCTTTCGGGCGGCGTGATTCACCAAGGTCCCGATTGGCGTTCACAGACGTGGAAGGACTCGGTGCACGAGGGCTATGCCAGCCAGGCGCTCGACCCGCTTCAGGACACGCCGATTCTCATCGGCTCTCTGGAGGGCGACGCGCCGCTCATCGGTGCCGCCGAACACCTTCTTGCATCGTTGAAGTAAACATAACTACCAAGTGCGCCTTCTGAGGTGCCGCAGATTGACGTGAAAGAGGAGCGAAGCGTACTTCGGTACGCGAGCGACGGTTTGAACGTCAAGGTGCGGTGTCTCAGAAGGCTGTTTTGAGAAAGGTTGAGTCGAACATGACCGTTGATCCTTTGATCCAGTCCCTGAAGGGCAAGCTCGTCGTGAGCGTTCAGGCGTATATGGGCGAGCCGCTTCGTACGCCCGAGACCATGGCTCAAATGTCTCGCGCTTGCGAGCTTGGCGGCGCCGCCGCCATTCGCTGCCAGGGCCTTGCCGACATTGCCGCCATTAAGGGTCGCTGTGAGGTTCCCGTCATCGGCCTGTGGAAGGACGGGCACGAGGGCGTTTACATCACGCCGACGCTGCGTCACGCTCGTGCCTGCGTTGCTGCGGGTGCCGATATCGTGGCGATCGACGCCACCGATCGTCCGCGTCCCGATGGCAAGTCGGTCGAGGATACCTTCCGCCCGCTGCACGAGGAGGGTGTGCTCCTGATGGCCGACTGTGCCACCATCGAGGACATTCGCCGTGCGGTTGATATGGGCTTCGACCTGGTATCCACCACACTCTCTCACGGTGTCGCCGCCATCGACTGCACCATGGCCGATGGCCCCGACCTGCCGCTCCTGCGTCAGGCGACCGAGGAATTTCCCGGCCTTCCCATCATTTGCGAGGGTCGCGTGCATACGCCCGAGGAGGCTCGCGCTGCAATCGACGCCGGCGCGTGGGCCGTTGTCGTCGGCACCGCTATCACGCACCCCACGAGTATTACAAGTTGGTTCAAGGCTGCGCTTGAGGCGTAAGACGGGCCTTGTATCCGCTTGGGGCGGTATACTCAATAAAGGCAATTGATCGCGCGGGATCCGCTGGCCGGGTCCCGCGCTTATTTTAGGAGGCACACATGCAAAAGGGAGATGCCATGGATGCGGCGGAGCGCTCGGAGCGTATCCCCGATATCGTCATCATCACCGGAATGTCCGGCTCGGGCCGAACGCAAGCCATGCATGTGTTTGAGGACATGGGCTATTTTTGTATCGACAACCTGCCCCCACGCCTGATTGCCCAGCTTGCTGAGCTCGTTGGCATCAATACGGGCGTGGGCAGGCACCTTGCCGTTACCTGCGACCTGCGTAGCCAGGGCTTGTTCGATGAACTGCTCGATGCTGTTGCCGCACTGGAAGAGCGCGAGATGAGCTGCGACATTGTGTTTCTCGAGGCGTCTGACGAGGTGCTGATTCGCCGGTATAGCGAAAACCGTCGTCGCCATCCCATTGCAAAGCCGGGGGAGACCACGGCCGACGCTATTCAGCGTGAACGTCTGCAGCTGCAGGGCGTTCGCGATCGAGCCGATATGATTATCGACACGAGCCGCTTGCGCACTTCTGCCTTGCGCAACAAGCTGCGCATGGCTTTTTCCGAGCTGTCCGACCAGCAGCTTATGGATGTCCACGTGTTCTCGTTTGGCTTTAAGCATGGCATGCCCGTCGAGGCGGATATCATGATCGATGTTCGCTTCTTGCCCAATCCTTTCTACGATCCCGAGATGCGCACCATGACCGGTCTCGATAAGAAGGTCTCCGATTTTGTCTTGGACCACCCCAAGACCCAGGAGTTCTGGAAGGCCTGGACCCAGCTGCTCGATACGGTCATGCCGGGTTATATCGCAGAGGGCAAGCCGCAGCTTTCCATTGCTATCGGCTGCACAGGCGGACAGCACCGTAGCGTCGCCATTGCCGAGGCCACGGCCCGCTACCTGGAGGGTGCTCAGTATCATGTGAGCATCTCCCACCGTGACCTGTCGCGTGCCAACACGAAGGCATAGGTTTACATGTCGTTTACCGCTGAGGTGCGTGACGAGCTTGCGCGCTGCGAACCAGAATGCGAATACTGCGATTTGTCGACGCTTGCTGCGCTAACGCGTGTGAGCGGCACGCTTTCGCTGGCGGGCTCGGGACGGTACCGCTTGACGGTCGCGACCGAGACGGGTGCTGTGGCGCGCACGATGATTGCGCTGACGCATCGTATCCTTAAGCTCAAGACCGAATTCACGGTTCGTAAGTCGGTCCTGCACAAGGTACGAAACTATCTCATCACCTTGCCCGATCAGCCCGATTTGGATAAGGCTCTGGTGCTGCTGGGCATTCTCGACCGTAGGGGAGGGCTCGTCGCGGGTGTGCCGCGCCACATCGTGGCCCGTCCTTGCTGCAGGCTCGCCTATATTCGCGGTGCGCTGATTGCCGGAGGCTTTGTTGCCGACCCGCGTGGCGATTTTCATTTGGAGATCGCGGTTCAGGGCGAGGAGTATGCAAAGGGACTTTGCGACCTTCTGGAGCAGATTGGAGTTCACGCCCGCGTCAATGCGCGTCGCGGCTCGTATGCCGTGTACATCAAGAGTGCCGAGGAGATTAAACGTCTGTTACAGCTGATTGGCGCCAAGCGCAGCGTTGCCGAGATTGAAGAGGCCCGCGCGGTTAAGCTGGTGAAGAACGACGTGAATCGTCGCGTGAACGCAGAGCTTGCCAACCAGACCAGAAGTGCCGGTGCCGCCCAACATCAGCTTGCGCTCATCGATGAGCTTGATCGGCGCGGTTTGCGCGAAACGCTGCCGGACGCTCTGGCAGTTTTTTGTGACTTACGCGAGCGTTACCCCGATCTCTCACTGCGAGATTTGGGGGAAATGGCCGACCCTCCTTTGTCGAAGTCGGCCTTGTATCACCGTGTTTTGCGCCTTGAAAAGCTCATTGAAGCAAGCGGGTAGTTTAACGCAATAGCTTTTATGGTGGTTTAACTGCTGTTTTATACGTTAAAGCGTTTTAACGCAAATTTGATTTTCAATTTCGAGCATTCTCGTGAAATTCAAGCCAAAAAAAAGGTATATTAGGCGAGTGGTTAGTTTGTGGGCCTCAACGGCAGGCGCTGTAGCTTGCGGGGGCCTTACGAAAGGAGACACAATGGCAGTAAAGGTTGCTATTAACGGCTTCGGTCGCATCGGTCGTCTGGCCTTCCGCCAGATGTTCGGTCATGAGGGCTCCGAGATCGTCGCTATCAACGACCTCACCTCTCCCGATATGCTCGCTTACCTGCTGAAGTACGACTCCACGCAGGGCAACTATGCTCGCGATCACGAGGTCGTCGCTGGCGAGGATTCCATCACCGTTGACGGCAAGGAGATCAAGATCTACAAGGAGGCCGACGCCAACAACCTGCCTTGGGGCGACCTCGACGTCGACGTCGTTCTCGAGTGCACCGGCTTCTACACCAGCAAGGCTAAGGCTCAGGCCCACATCAACGCTGGCGCCAAGAAGGTCGTCATCTCCGCTCCGGCCGGCAGCGATCTGCCCACCATCGTGTACAACGTCAACCATGAGACGCTGACCGCTGAGGACAACATCATCTCCGCTGCTTCCTGCACCACCAACTGCCTCGCCCCGATGGCCAAGGGCCTGAACGACTTCGCTCCCATCGTCTCCGGCATCATGACCACCATCCACGCCTTCACCGGCGACCAGATGCCGCTCGACGGCCCGCAGCGCAAGGGCAACTTCCGTCGCTCCCGCGCCTGCTCCGAGAACATCGTCCCGAACACCACGGGCGCTGCCAAGGCCATCGGCCTGGTTCTCCCCGAGCTCAACGGCAAGCTCATCGGTGCCGCCCAGCGCGTCCCGACGCCGACCGGCTCGCTGACCAACCTCTACGCCGTCGTTGACAAGAAGGTCACCGTCGACGAGGTCAACGCTGCCATGAAGGCCTACGCCGAGACCATCCCCGATACCTTCGCTTACAACGAGGACCAGATCGTCTCCCGCGACATCGTCGGCGAGACCCACGGCTCCATCTTCGACGCCACTCAGACCATGTGCTCTGATCTCGGCAACGGCCAGACCCTCGTTCAGGTCACCTCTTGGTACGACAACGAGAACTCCTACACCTCTCAGATGGTCCGCACCATCAAGTACTTCGAGAAGTTCGTTGCTTAATTTAGCTTTTAGCGAATAGCTCGTTGAGCGTCTAAAGAAGGGCGCGGCCTATAAGGGCTTATGCTCTGGGGTCGCGTCCTTTTTTATTGGAAACCGTGCGCACATACGTGCACACATGTACGAAAGGTAGAAGCAAACATGGCCTTTACCAAGAAGACCGTCCGCGACATCGATGTCGACGGCAAGCGCGTTCTCGTTCGCGTTGACTTCAATGTGCCTATCAAGGACGGCGTCGTGGGCGATACCACCCGCATCAAGGCTGCCCTTCCCACCATCAAGTATCTCGTCGAGCACAACGCTCGCGTCATCCTCATGAGCCACCTTGGCCGTCCTGCCGGCACTGGTTTCGAGCCCGAGCTTTCGCTCAAGCCGGTTGCCGCCAAGCTCGCCGAGCTTTCCGGTCTCGATGTCAGCTTCGTCCAGGACACCTACGGCGAGGAGGCCGCCAAGGCCGTCGAGGCTGTCGAGCCGGGCAAGGTCCTCGTTCTCGAGAACGTCCGTTTCGATAAGCGCGAGAAGAAGAACGATCCCGAGATCGCCAAGAAGCTCGCTTCCTACGGCGACATCTTCGTTCTCGACGCCTTCGGCACCGCTCACCGCGCACAGGGTTCCGTCGTGGGCCCGGCCGCCTATCTCCCCGCTGTCGCAGGCTTCCTACTTGAGAAGGAGGTCGACACGCTGACCAGCATCTTCGCTGATCCTGAGCGTCCTTTCGTCGCCATCGTCGGCGGTTCCAAGGTTTCCTCCAAAATCGGTGTCCTCGATCATCTGATCGATTCCGCCGACACCCTGATCATCGGTGGCGGCATGGCCTACACCTTCTTCCTGGCCAAGGGCTACAAGACCGTCGGTACCTCCCTCAAAGAGGAGGACTGGGTCGAGCGCGCTGCAGAGATGCTCAAGAAGGCTGAGGACAAGGGCGTCAAGATCCTGCTCCCGATCGATAACCTCGTTGCCGACCACTTCGGCGAGGACGCTACGGGCGAGGTCGTCGCTTCCGACGCCATCCCCGAGGATCGCATGGGCATGGACATCGGCCCCAAGACCGAGGCCCTTTACGCCGAGGCCATCAAGGGCGCCAAGACCGTCTTCTGGAACGGCCCCATGGGCGTTTTCGAGTTCGATAACTTCGCGCACGGCACCAAGGCCGTTGCCGAGGCTGTTGCCGAGCTCAAGGCCAACGGCGGCACCTCCATCATCGGCGGTGGCGACTCCGTCGCAGCCGTCAACAAGTTCGATCTTGCCGACAAGATGAGCTGGATCTCCACCGGTGGCGGCGCTTCCATGGAGCTCGTCGAGGGCAAGGCTCTCCCCGGAGTGGAGGCGCTTCTCGATGCCTAATCGCACTAAACTCATCGCCGGCAACTGGAAAATGAACAACGACGTTGCCGCTGCCGCTAAGCTCGCTGACGAGCTCGCCGAGGCTCTGCCCGAAGTTCCCGAGGGCGTTGAGGTCCTCGTCTGCCCGCCGACCATCGACATCACCACCGTTCACGCCCGCATGCAGGCTGCCCCCATCGCTCTCGGTGCACAGAACGTGTACTGGGAGGCAAAGGGTGCCTACACCGGCGAGTCCTCCTGCGACATGCTCAAGTCCGCTGGCTGCACTTACTGCATCATCGGTCACTCCGAGCGTCGTGGATATTTCCACGAGACCGACGAGGATATGAACAAGAAGGCCAAGGCCCTCGTTGCCGCTGGCATCGTTCCCGTCTTCTGCTGCGGTGAGCCCGAGGAGGTTCGCGAGGCCGGCACCTATGTCGACTTCGTCTGCAACCAGGTCAAGGCAGGTCTCGAGGGTCTCGAGATCACTTGCCCCAAGCAGGTCGTCGTCGCCTACGAGCCCATCTGGGCTATCGGCACCGGCAAGACCGCTACCGCCGAGGACGCTCAGGAGGTCTGCGGCGCTATCCGTGAGACCCTCAAGGAGATGTTCGGCGAGGAGCTCGCTAACGGCATCCGCGTTCTCTATGGTGGCTCTGCCAAGCCCGGCAACATCGCCGAGCTCGTCGCCAAGCCAGACGTCGACGGCGCCCTCGTGGGCGGCGCTTCGCTCAAGGCTGCCGACTTCGCCTCTATGGTCGTCAAGGCAGGCGAGTAGGACATATGGCACAACGTCATCTTCCTGCACTCCTGATCATCATGGACGGCTGTGGCCTGGCTCCGGCCGATGGCGAGAACGCCGTCGCCGCTGCTAAGACGCCCTTCCTTGATAGCCTGTACGAGAAGTATCCTCACACCACGCTCGGTGCTTCGGGCGAGGACGTGGGCCTTCCCGACGGTCAGATGGGCAACTCCGAGGTGGGTCACCTCAACATCGGTGCCGGTCGCATCGTGTTCCAGGAGCTTTCGCGCATCAACAACGCCATCAAGGACGGCTCCATCGCCAAGAACGAGGTTTTCGTCAAGGCTATGGACGATGTCAAGGCCGAGGGTAAGACCCTTCACCTTATGGGCCTTATGAGTCCTGGCGGTGTTCATTCTCACATGAACCACGTCGAGGCTCTGGTCAAGATGGCTGCCGAGCACGGTGTCAAGACCGTTCGCGTCCACGCCTTTATGGACGGCCGCGACGTCGACCCGCAGTCCGGTGCCGGTTACATGAGTGAGTTCTGCGCCTTCCTGGCTAAGATCTCCGAGGAGACCGGTTGCGACGCTCGCGTTGCCACCGTCTCGGGCCGTTATTGGGCTATGGACCGCGATAATCGTTGGGAGCGCATCCAGCGCGCCTACGACGTCATGGTCAACGCGTCCGATGCCGATACCGACCCCGTTGCCGGTATCAAGGCCTACTACGAGAAGGATCCGCGCGGCGATGAGTTCGTCGAGCCCTTTGCTGCCCACAATGAGGGCATCCACGAGGGCGACGCGGCCATCTTCTTCAACTTCCGTCCCGACCGCGCCCGTCAGATGACTCGCGCGTTCACGGACAAGGAGTTCGACGGCTTTGAGCGCGAGCAGATCAAGCTCTCGCACTTTGTGACGATGACCGAGTACGATCCGACGTTTGACGTCGAGGTCGCCTTCGCCAAGACGTTCCCTGAGAACGTTCTGGCCGACGTCATCGCAGCCAATGGCCTGAAGCAGCTGCACACCGCCGAGACCGAGAAGTACGCTCACGTGACGTTCTTCCTCAACGGTGGCATCGAGGAGCCCAAGGAGGGCGAGGAGCGCGTGCTCGTCGCTTCCCCCAAGGTTGCTACCTACGATCTGCAGCCCGAGATGAGCGCTCCCGAGGTTACCGAGAAGCTCGTCGCCGCAATCAACGAGGATCGCGCTGATTTCTACATCGTGAACTTCGCGAACTGCGACATGGTTGGCCATACCGGCGTGTTCGACGCCGCCGTCAAGGCTGTCGAGGCCGTTGACGATGCCCTGTCCAAGGTTGTCCCGGCGATTCTCGCCAAGGGCGGCTTTGCGCTGATTACCGCCGACCACGGCAACGCCGATCACATGTTTGACGTCGCTTCCGACGGTTCCAAGCATCCGTTTACGGCTCACACCACCAACCGCGTGCCGTTTATCATTGTTGATGAGAAGGCACAGCTCACCGGTATCGAGGACGGTCGTCTCTCCGATATCGCCCCGACTATGCTCACCATGGCTGGTCTGGAGCCTTCCGCCGAGATGACGGGCCGTGTGCTCGCCACCGAGGCCTAAAAGAAAACTCCAAGCGTTTTCAAGCGAGGGGGTTGCCCATATTCGGGCAACCCCCTTTTTGATATTTCTGCCATTTCTACCCCGACCCCGAGTGGCAGGTAGGGGAGGGCAGGGGATTGTGGTACAGTACTGGAGTTTGAATTGTTCTATTAAGGAGCTTATCTATGGGTCCGTTTCAGATTCTTCTGTTTGTCGTTTGGGCTGTTTCTGCCGTGGCGCTGACGATTCTCGTCCTGATGCACTCCGGTAAGGGTACCGGCGTTTCGGATATGATCGCTAGCTCGCTGTATAACTCCAGCTCTGCCACGGGCGTCATGGAGCAGAACCTCGATCGCCTGACGGTAATTATGGCCGTCGTTTTTGCCGTGTGTGTCGTCCTGTGCATGTTCTTCTTCCCGCAGGGTATCGTCGGCTACTAAGCACGAGCCGTATAAATACTTGAAAAGGGTTCCGCAGGTGCGGGACCCTTATTGTTTACATATTTGTAACAGAGCCAAAATATCCCCACATACTTCGCCCAACTAAAGAAATTCTCGACCGTTAACCGGAATTAGCCCCAAATCGTGCATAAAATGCGCTACTGTATTGCGAAACGTTGGTTCGTTGTGCATAACCAGCCATAGCAACGGGCGGCGTTTTGATGGTTCGGATCGGATTGTCTCGACATGTGTCCGACTGAACATTTCTTTGTCCTATCTCATAAGGAGGATGGCATGGCTGATTCTATGTTCCACCAGCCCGTTATGGGTCGTCGCGCCTTTGTCGGCGGTACCCTTGCTGCGAGCTCCATGGCTTTTCTTGCCGCATGTGGCAAGAAGGGCGGCGACGCTTCCGGTTCTGAGTCCGGTTCGAAGCTGAACTTCTACATCAACAACCCGGTCTGCATCGACCCCTACAACGTCCAGGAGGATCAGGGCACTCAGGTTAACTACCAGCTGTTCGACGCTCTGACCACTTATGACGCCGAGAAGGGCGAGATCGTTCCGCTGGCTTGCGAGTCCTTTGAGGCCAACGACGACGCTACCGAGTTCACCTTCAAGATCAAGAAGGCCAAGTTCCACAACGGTGACGACGTTACCTCCAAGTCCTTCAAGCTCGCTTGGGAGCGTCTGGTCAGCACTAAGTCGGCTGTCGCTAAGGAGTATGGTCCTTCCGAGGTCTCCTATCACCTTTCCATGGTCGAGGGCTATGACGATCTGCTTGCCGGTAACACTACCGAGCTCAGCGGTGTTACTTGCCCCGATGATAAGACCCTCGTCGTCAAGCTGTCTTCTGCTTACGCCGACTTCCCCTTCGTCGCCTCTCACCCGGCTCTGTCCCCGGTTCCCGAGTGCGCCGAGTCCGATGTCAAGAGCTTCTACCTTGCCCCGATCGGTAATGGCCCGTTCATGATGGACGGCAAGTGGGAGGATGGTCAGGAGATCAACCTCAAGAAGTTCGACGATTACTATGGCGACAAGGCCAAGATCGATGGCATCCACTTCCAGGTCATCAAGGACATGGAGACCGCCTACAAGGAGTTCCAAGCCGGTAACCTCGATGTCTGCGACGTTCCCGTCGCTCAGATCGACGCCGCCAAGAAGGATCGCGGCGTGTCCAAGGACGGCTACACCATGGGTGACGGCGAGCGCATGCTGCTCGGCACCGAGCCTTCCACCTACTACCTGACCTGCAACAACACGGCCGAGCCGTTCAACAACGCCGACCTGCGCAGGGGTATCTCCCTGGCCATTAACCGTGAGGCCATCTGCAAGACCATCTTCAAGGGTACCCGTACCCCCGCCGACGGCATTGTTCCTCCGGGCATCGATGGCTACAAGGAGGGCGCATGGGAGTTCTGCGCCTACGACGTCGACAAGGCTAATGAGTACCTCGACAAGGTTGCTCCCGCTGGCGCTAACGGCGACCGTGGCATTAACGTGACCCTTTCCTACAACCAGGACGGTGGTCACAAGGAGATCATGGAGTCCATCATCGGCGACCTCGCCAAGGTGGGCGTAACTGCTACTTCCGATACCCCCGAGTGGTCTGCCCTGCTCGAGCAGTATCAGAACTTCGACTATCAGTTCGGTCGTCTGGGCTGGATTGCCGACTACCCGATCATGGACAACTTCCTGTATCCGCTGTTCCACTCCGACTCCCTCGGTGGCGACAACCGCTCTGGTTATAACAACCCCGAGTTCGACGCCAAGGTCGACGAGGCTCGTACTATTGTTGACGACAAGGAGCGCGTCGCTAAGATGCAGGAGGCCGACGCAATGGTCGCTGCCGACTGCCCGGTCATCCCGGTGATGTTCTACACGCACACCATCGCCGGCTCCGATCGCATCAAGCACCTCTATGTCGATCCGCAGAAGCACGCCGATCTGGGTACCGCTGAGCTCGCCTAAGAGTTTGCAGCTTCCGTGAGGGTCAAGTATTTACGTAGACCTCATGGGAAACATACAGTTCTCCCTAACCTGGGGTAAACTGGCTGATGGTAATTTTGGGATGCCGGTCTGGCGATCGGCATCCCATTTAGGTTAATCCCTAGATAGGGGAGTGGTATGGGTAAGTACATCGTTAAACGTGTGCTTCAGTTCATCCCGGTGTTTTTGGGCGTTACGCTGATTCTGTTCGCCCTCCAGAATATCGTGCCGGGAGATCCGATCAAGCTGATCGGTGGAGACAAGGCTCTGTCCCCCGAGGTGGAGCTTCAGCTTCGCGTCCGCTATCATCTGGTCCAGACGGACGAGGACGGCAACGCGATCCTTGACGAGAACGGCGACCCCGTTCAAACGTCGCTCGTGGACCGTTACTTGTATTACATGAACGGCCTGCTTCATGGCGATCTGGGCAATTCGTATCAGCGCAAGCTGCCGGTTACGGAAATCTTTGCTCAGAAGTATCCGTATACGGTCAAACTTGCCGCGTGCGCCATCGTGCTCGAGGCAATCATGGGTATCGGTGCGGGTATCATTTCGGCGGTAAAGCGTTATTCCTTCTGGGATATTTTGGTAACGCTCACCACTTCGATCCTCGTTGCCGTTCCGGCCTTCTGGCTCGGTATGTTGCTGCAGCTGTTCTTTGGCGTCATCCTCAAGGACGCCACGGGCGGTGCATTCTCCATGCCGATCTCGGGTGCCGGCGGTGCCAGCTCTCAGTATCAGGATTGGATGCACTATGTGCTTCCGACCATTACGTTGGCTTCGGTTTCGACCGCTTATGCTGCCCGCATTATGCGCTCGCAGCTGCTTGACGTCATGAACCAGGATTACATCCGCACGGCAAAGGCCAAGGGTCTCTCCAATCGCGCGATCATCATCAAGCATGCGCTTAAGAATGCACTCATCCCCGTCGTTACCTATATTGGTGTCGACTTTGGCGGCATGCTTTCGGGCGCCATCCTGACCGAGACGGTCTTCAACTGGCCCGGTATCGGCTATGAGGTTTATCGCGCCATTAGCATGCGTGACTGGCCCATCGTTATGGGCGGCGTTACGCTCATCGTCGTCGTCGTCATGGTGATCAACCTGCTCGTCGACATCAGCTACGCATTCCTCGACCCGCGCATCCGCCTTGGCGGTCCGTCGGATAAGGCCTAAGGGAGGTACGTCTCATGCAGGAAACTGATTCTCAGTCTCAGGAGCAGGCTACCGCCACCAAGGTTGCATCTGCTCCCGCCAAGTCCCGCACGCTGTGGGGCGACGCTTTTAAGCGTCTTCGTAAGAACAAGCTCGCCGTTATCGGTGTCTGCTGGATCATCATCGTCGTTGTGGTTGCTCTGACCGCAGATCTGTGGGCTAAGCCCTGGCTCGGTTCGCCGACGGCTTCCGATTCGACCACCATGGCCGAGACATCGCTACTGGCTCCGTGTGCCGAGCACCCGTTTGGCACCGATGCGCTTGGTCGTGACATTCTCGTCCGCGTTATCTACGGTGCACGCGTTTCGCTGTCCGTCGGCATTATGGCCACCGCCATCTCCACGTTGATCGGTCTGGTCATGGGCGCCCTGGCCGGTTTCTACGGCGGCATCTGGGATACGATCATCATGCGCTGTGCGGATATCTTCCTGGCGTTCCCGTACGTGCTGTTCGTCGTCGCCATGATCGCCGTTATCGGCCGTGGTCTTCAGAACGTCTTTATCGCCATCGGTATTCTCGGCTGGCCTTCGATTGCGCGCGTCTTCCGATCTGCAATCCTGACGGTCAAGGAAAACGACTATGTTGACGCTGCGCGTGCGATGGGTGCATCCGATGCCCGCATCGTCGTGCGTCACATCTTCCCAAACTCCGTCGCCTCCATCGTGGTCTACGCGACCATGAACATTGGTGGCGCCATTCTGACCGAGTCCGCTCTGTCCTTCCTCGGCATGGGCGTTATTCCGCCTACGCCTTCGTGGGGCTCCATGATTCAGGACGGTCAGCAGTATCTTCTGACCGCTCCCTGGATGATGATCATGCCCGGTCTGGCAATTCTCTCGACGGTGCTCGCCTTCACTCTGCTGGGTGACGGTCTGCGCGACGCCCTCGACGTCAAGATGAAGGACGCATAAGGATGAAGAAGAACAAGAACTATGTGGACCTGAAGGACCAGCCGGTTCCCGAGGGCCAGCATCTACTCGAGGTCGATGACCTTAAGATGTATTTCCATACCGAGGATGGCGTCGTTCGCGCTGTCGACGGTGTGTCCTACACGCTCGATCGTGGCGAGACCCTGGGTGTCGTCGGTGAGTCCGGCTCCGGTAAGTCCGTGACCGCCATGACCATCATGGGTCTTATCTCGATGCCTCCGGGAAAGATCGAGGGCGGTGACGTTCGCTATCGCGGTCGCTCCATCCTCGAGATGACCGAGGAAGAGATGCAGCATATTCGCGGCAACGATATCGCGATGATCTTCCAGGATCCTATGACCTCCTTGAACCCGGTCTATAAGATCGGCAAGCAGGTGGGCGAGGGCCTTCGTCTGCACCGTGGTTACTCCAAGCAGGAGGCGCTTAAGCGCGCCACCGAGCTTTTGGACCTCGTTGGTATTCCCGAGCCCGAGAAGCGCGTCAATGAGTATCCGCATCAGTTCTCTGGCGGTATGCGTCAGCGCGTCATGATTGCCATGGCCCTTGCCTGCGATCCCGATATTCTGATTGCTGACGAGCCCACGACTGCCCTGGACGTTACCATTCAGGCTCAGATTATCGAGCTCATGCAGGAGATGCAGGAGAAGAACGGCAACGCCATCATCATGATTACCCATGACCTGGGCGTCGTTGCCGATATGGCCGATAAGATCATGGTTATGTACGCCGGCCGTCCCGTTGAGTTCGGTACTGCTGAGGAAATCTTCTACGAGAGCCGCCACCCCTACACCTGGGGTCTTATCCGCTCCATTCCGGAGCAGGCAATCGAAGAGAAGAAGCCGCTGACGCCGATTCACGGCAACCCGCCTTCGCTCATGAACCTGCCTGAGGGCTGCGTCTTCTCTCCTCGTTGCCCCTATGCGACGGACAAGTGCCGCAAGCAGCGCCCCGAGCGCGTTGTCACCGAGTCCGGTCACTATTCTGCGTGCCACTACTCTGGTGACCCCGAGTTCCTCAGGAACGCTCCTGAGACGTCCCGTACGCGCAAGGATTCCAAGAAGGGAGGCGAGGCGTAATGGCAGATACCAACGAGCGTACTCCGCTGCTAAAGGTCGAGCACCTCTCTAAGGAGTTTCCCGCTGAGTCCGGCATGTTCGCCAAGCGTTTTTCCAAGCGTGTCGTCTCTGCTGTGAATGACATTTCGTTCGAGATTTATCCGGGCGAGACCTTTGGCCTGGTCGGCGAGTCTGGTTGCGGTAAGTCCACGACGGGCCGCACCATCATGCGCCTCACCAAGCCGACGGCCGGCAAAGTGTTCTTCCAGGGCAAAGATGTTGCCGAGATGAGCAAGCATGAGATCAAGGACATGCGTCGCGAGATGCAGTTCATCTTCCAGGACCCCTATGCTTCGCTCAACCCTCGTATGACCATCGGCGAGATCGTCTCCGAGCCCATGACCATTCACGGCGTGGGCACCAAGGAGGAGCGCATTGAGCGTGTCCGTGAGCTTCTCGACGTCGTTGGACTGAACCCCGAGCACATCAATCGCTATCCGCATGAGTTCTCGGGCGGCCAGCGTCAGCGTGTCGGCATTGCCCGCGCTTTTGCGCTGAAGCCCAAGCTGATTATCTGCGACGAGCCGGTTTCCGCTCTGGATGTGTCCATTCAGGCCCAGGTTCTGAACCTTCTCAAGGAACTGCAGGACAAGTTTGGTACCGCGTATCTGTTTATCGCCCACGACCTGTCTGTCGTACAGCACATCTCCGATCGCGTTGCCGTTATGTACCTGGGCAAGATGGTCGAGGTTTCGGACTGGAAGACGCTCTACAGCGAGCCCCACCATCCGTACACGCAGTCGCTGCTGTCTGCCGTGCCGGTTCCCGATCCGGATATCCAGAAGACCCGTAAGCGCATCATCCTCGCTGGCGATCCGCCGTCGCCGCTGGATCCGCCGACCGGCTGCCGTTTCCACACGCGCTGCCCGATTGCGCAGGGTATCTGCTCCGAGAAGCTTCCCGAGTTTAAGGAAGTCGCCCCGGGTCACTGCTGCGCCTGCCACTTCGCGGAGCCGTTCCCGATCAAGGAATCGCACATCGACTTGTAGTCGGTTGTTATCGTTCGGGCCCGCCCTGAAGTTACTTTTCAGAACGTCCTCGGACATGCAAGAAACCCCCGCTGCGCACTTCGTGCGGCGGGGGTTTCTTGCGTCCTGCGGAGTGTTCTGAAAAATAACTTCAGGGCGGGCCCTGCGGCAACTCGGTAGGGGGAGTGCGATTCCTCGATCGCTCACTTAATCTAATAGGAAAGTTAGTGAGGCCGGAGCTTTAGCTCCGGCCTCCTTATATAAGGGCTCGGCAAAGCCGAGCCACTAAATTTTCATCAGCCCCCAGAACATGTTTGAGAACTGTGCCTGAAGTACGTATTTGCAGGCCCCGAATCGGTGTTGCCTCCCGGCGCATTCCGCAGGGGGAGCGATATTTTGCAGCACGAAGTGCGCAGCAAAATATCGCTCATGCCCGAGGACGCGCCGGGAGGCAACACCGATTCGGGGCCGGACATACGGATCTACCTGCGCATTTACAAATTCGTAAACTTTTTTCAAAAAAGTGCTTGCGCAGTTCTCGAATCATAGGTTATTATCTTCCTCGTTGAACGCGCGGGTCCAACAAAACGAACTGCGAATCAACAACATAGCATGTCGGAGTGGCGGAATTGGCAGACGCGCTAGCTTGAGGTGCTAGTGACCGCTTTTTGGTCATGCGGGTTCAAGTCCCGCCTCCGACACCATCGCATTTGAGAAGCCTCTTCGGAGGCTTTTTTATTACCGATAGACGGTGAGGTTCACGATGGAAACGCTTGAGCGCAATGAGTGGGCTGACGTTGCCCAATTGGTCGAAATTACGAGCGATGCTGTCATTATCTGCGAGCTCGACGGAACCATTTTGCATGTAAATAATCGCTTACTCGACTTGATGTGCGAGGAACGCGCCGACGTCATCGGTGGAGATGTCAAAGACGTCCTGTACTCGTCCGCTTTTGAACGTGCGACGGAACATCGTCTGCCATTTGTAACTGATGGCTCCGAGAGCGAACTGATGCTCAAGCTGAGCGACGGCTCCTTTATTCCCGTCCTGGTTTGTGCCGGCTCGGTTACGCCGCCTCGAATCTTTGGTCGCCGTGCGCCGCGCGTTCTGGTGGCACTCCATAGCATCGAAGAACAGTATTCGCACGACCGTCAGCTCAAGCGTGCGCTTTCGGAGCTTAGAGTGGCGAATAAGCGTCTCTCGGGTACATTGTCGGTCATTATGAGCACGGTGGGCTCCGATGAGCTGCCTAGTTTGCTTGATACCGTTTTGAACCAGCTTGTAGGAACCCTCGACGCCTCGGGTGCTGCCATCTATTTTTCTGAGAGCGGCGGTTTTAAGCTTCGCGGTGTTTCCAAGGAGCTGCATGACAGCTACCTGCCCGAGTTTATGCCGTATGGCGCGGGCATCCCGACGTACGTGCTTCGCGAGTCGCGCGCTTGCCGTCTGTCGATTCAGCAGGATCTTGAGGGCGATCGTGTCGCCTCGGGCATGTTTATGGATTTGGACAATCGTTCTAAGCACCTGTTGCGATTGCAGGATATGCCTCCGTACCGCAGCGAGATCTGTCTTCCCGTTTTTTACGGTACGCAGATCCTTGGTGTGCTGGAAGTTGGTTGGAAACGCCCTCAGGCACCGCTCGCCTATGACGTTAATGTACTTGAGGTCATTTGCGATTACCTGTCTATCCAACTGGTCGGCATGGCATCGAGCCTTCGCTCTCGTCGCACGGCCGAGCTTGGCCGCTCGCTCAATGTCTTACGTGATGAGTTGTTTACCTTTCTAGACGATTCCGCGGCGGCTACCCAGGCTATATCGTCCGAGATCTGCAATATGCTCAACTGCCATTTTTGCCCTGTTGAGTATGACGTAAGTCTGGACTCCTATGTCATAGATTTTGAAGGCGGCAGTCGCGTTGCTTTGCCGGACGATCCCGAGAAGCTTTTCTTTTCTACGACGGCGCCAGCGGCACGTCTGGGAGCTGGCCCTGATGGTTTTGAGGCATCTGTTTTGGGCGGCACGAGTGCCGAGGACCTTAAACACGTCCGTATAACTCGCGTTGACGAATCGATGCCTATGGGAGGCTGGCTTAGGGCGCATGGCCTGCCTTGCCAGGGCCTCTACGTCGACTCCGGCATCGAGGCGGGGCGTCCGCGCTCTGAGGGTGATGGCAAGCACAGCAACGACGCGATTGTTCCTGCTTCTGTTGCGAAGGGCCCGACGACGCGCGCGCTGCTGCTTCGTGATGGCAGTCAAGAGCCGATTGATGACCTTGAATATGACTACTTGGTGCATTTAGCGCACGACTTTGAGCTGATCTATGAGGGCGAGTCTCAAAAGCGCGAAGAGCGTCATATCGCTCAGACGCTTCAGATTGGCATGAGAAATTCGCTTGGTGACGTTCCGGGCATCGCAACCGATTCGGTATACCTATCGGCAACGAATTCCGCGTTGGTCGGCGGTGACTTCTATACGCTTGTCCGTCTTCCCGATGATTGCGCTGTAATGATTTTGGGCGATGTTTCCGGCAAAGGAATCGAGGCGGCGTCGATGTCAGCGCTCGTCAAGACGGCGCTGACGGCCTATGCCTGGGAGGGTGCGGGGCCTGCCCGCATGGCCCGCTCGCTCAATAGCATGCTCATGGGCTTTTCGAGGGTCGAGACGTTTGTGACGGCGTTTATCGCCAAGATTGATCTTAAAGCGGGTCGCGCTACCTATTGCTCTGCGGGACATCCTCCCACTATGGTCATTAGACCCTTGTCGACGCCGCTTGGCGGCGGAGAAACCCGAGGGGGAGAAGTGGAGCTCCTTGGGTGCCAATCGGGCGTGATCGGTGCCTTTGAGAGCATGGTGTACGAGACAGGCGTGTTTACGTTCGCTCCTGGTGACATGCTATTTATGTATACCGACGGAACAATCGAAGCACGTGATCGCTCGGGTGCTTTCTTTGGCGAGCAGCGCCTTCGTGACCTTCTGCTTTCTGTCTCGGGTGAGGGCGTATCGGGAATCTGCGGTAAGATCTTGGGCGAGCTTGATCGCTTTACCGAGTCGGCGCTGGACGATGACATCGCGCTGGTTTCCCTTGAATTTCTACGAGGTCGATCGTAGATCGCGACGCTTGACGGGCAAAATCTTCGCAGTTACAGATACGTATGCATCGAGTGAACTCTTTTGGGGAACCATGGTCGTATGAATGAGTGGAATGACATAGCGGTTTTGACGCCACCGGGTGATGTCGACATCGCCTCGGTGTCCGTGCTGCGTCCACGGTTGGATAATCTGATCGACCGGGGCGTGCGTCGTGTTGTCATCAATTGCCAAGCCGTGGGCTTTATCGACTCGACGGGTTTGGCGTTTTTGCTTACACGTGCCAGAGAGCTCATGAGGCGAGAGGGCCTGCTTTCGCTCGTTAACGCTTCCGATGAGGTCATTCGCTTTTTGGAGATTGCCCGACTTGTCGACATCCTTCATGTTGCGGGTTCGGCGCGTGAATCGATTCCCGCCATTCCGGTGGGAGAGCTGCCGCGATGGAGCAAGAGCGTCGAGGTCCGACAGGGTATCGAGAATCTTCCATACTATCGACATCGCATCGCCGAACTCCTTGAATCGCTTCCGTTGCGCCGCGACGAGCGCTACGATGTCGCGTTGGCGTCGGGGGAGGCGCTGGGTAATGCCTATGACCATGCGGGCGGTATCGGGTGCGTCCTGACGGTTCAGGCCTATGGCGATCGCGTCGTGGTTGAGGTGCTTGATCGGGGTGCCGGCTATTCTATCGATGGAGCGAGCGAACCGGTCGCATCTGAGGAACGCGGCCGTGGTATCAAGCTTATGCGTATGCTTGTCGATAACGTGGAGGTTGCTCGTCGTACAGACGGCACCGGCACGCGCGTGCAGATGGTGAAGCTATTTAGCGGAGCACTGGAATCGCGTGCCTAGCCAATCGCTTTAGCGCGTTTAGCCACCAAGAACACGCGGCCGGCAACTTTTTTGAAAAAAGTACTTGCGTCTTTTGGATAACTCGCGTAAATTAATAACCCGCAAGCGGACATGGCTCAGTTGGTAGAGCACAACCTTGCCAAGGTTGGGGTCGCGGG
>URDE01000001.1:0-56838 GCA_900546525.1 uncultured Collinsella sp. | reverse complement strand
CATGCGAACCTCCAGTCCGGACCGCTTCACGGTCCAACTTTCTGTCCGCACCCCCGATTGTCCAACAGAGGCATAATCCAGGAACTATTTCACCGCAACTGCCATGGGGCTAAGTCGACCAATTTGACAGTCTAGAGATGCGCCACGAAAACGGCCTATCTACTACGTTTAACCCGCATGGGTCGACCACACCCGCGTTTTCGCATAACTGGCAAGCCTTCTACCTGCGGTTTTGATTTTGCAATTCTCGGTGTGGTCGGGGGTAACCGGTCAAACATAGTAGATAGGCCCATTTCGTGGCTAGCAGGCCAACTAGCTGCCCAGCGGAAAGGCTCTAACGCAGCAGCCCCGCTACTTCGCCGGCTAGGGTGATGGTGCCGGCTGCTACGAAGGGCTCGCCCGCGGCCTCGAAAGCTGCGAGGGCCTCGGATACGTTGGGATACACGCCCGCGAGCTTATCGGCGTCCACCAGGGCAGCGAGCTCCTCCGCCGGCAGGGCGCGATCGGAATCGGTCTGCGTCACGACCACACGGGGGAACGCCGGAATCAGCACGTCGACGATGCCCGCCACGTCCTTGTCTGCCAGCGCAGCGCACAACAGCGTGGGGCGATTCTCTACGCACGGATCGATCTCGTCCAGTGCGCTCACAAAGTTCTCGCAGCTCTGGGGGTTATGGCAGGCGTCAATTAGCTTGAGCGGATCAGTCCCCAGCACATCAAAGCGGCCCGGCGTGGGGCAGCCCATAAGCGACGCATCAAGCGCATCGTGGTCGAGTTCGCGGCCCAGATAGCCCTCGCACAGCATAATAGCGCACGCGGCATTCTGCGGCTGATACGCCGGTTTGACCATACTCGACGTATAGATCGCGCGCGACGTGGTGCAGCTAAACTCCACCGTATCACCCACGTGTGCCGGAACCTTTGTTGTGGCATGGTTCACCACGAGCGGCACAACGCCGCACTCGCGGCAACGGGCATCCATCACACGCTGAACGCTCGCCTCATGCGTACCCTCGCCCAAAACAACCAAACGCCCGGGTTTGATAACCGCAGCCTTCTCCCCTGCAATGGCCTCGAGCGTGTCGCCAAGGACCTTCGTATGGTCGAGTCCAATGCCCGTAATGGCGACGGCCACGGGATCGGTCGCACTCGTAGCATCCCAGCGTCCGCCCATGCCAACCTCAAGCACGGCAACGTCCACGCAAGCCTCGGCAAACATAGTCAAACCGGCCACGGACAAAAGATCGAAGGGCGTAATAGAACGAAGCTCCTCGCCCGCCGCCTCACGACGTGCGTTGAGACGACGACCCGCCTCATACGCCGCAGAGACACCATGGGCAAAGACCTCGTCTGAGACGACCTTTCCATCAATCTCCATACGCTCGGGATAACGCACCAGATGAGGAGACGTAAAGAGCGCCGTCTTAAGGCCCTCACCACGAAGAATGGCAGCCGAGAATCGCGTCGTCGAGGTCTTTCCATTGGTACCGGCTATCTGGACGCAATCATAGAACTCATCAGGACGACCAAGCTCATCGAGCATCTCAACGACGGTCTCGAGCAGCGGCGTGGAATAGCGCGCAATCTTGCCCGTATCGGCCGCAAGTGCAACAGCCTCATCAAAAGAAAGTTCCGGAACCCCAAACGGCACCGAATACAACCCAGAACGCTTCGCCATAACCAAAGTCCCCTCAACATAAAAAGAGGCCCGTAAGCAACAACGAGCCCCTCCCATTCAAAATATCAGCCAAACCCCGCTTGCAGCGAGATCAAGGCCACAACCCAGTGGCCCAAACGCGCCAGATGCAAACAACCACGTAACCGCACAAGGAGCGGCCCGACGCTTTGCTCGATACAAGTTCCGCACGCAAAGGACAGCACTTAATGTGCTGTCCGTCTTGCGCAGGACTGTCCGCAGTAGCGAGCAAAGCGTCGGGACGCGCCCCTCAGTAAGATCTACGAGAAGTCAGCAACCTGAGCAGTCAGCGCCACCAGGATCTCCTTGAGCTCAGCCGCACGGTCCCTCTTCTTCTGGACCACCGCAGGCGCGGCCTTAGCCACAAAGCCCTCGTTGGCGAGCGTCTTCTCGCAGCCGGCGAGCTCCTTCTGAGCCGCGGCAATCTCCTTCTCCAGGCGTGCCTTCTCGGCCGAAAGGTCGACCTTGCCCTCGAGCACCACAAAGACCTCGACGCCGCTATCGACCACGGCAATGCTCGCGGCCGGCTTCTCAACGTCGGTGCCCATGACCAGCGAGGCAGTGTTTGCCAGCGGCTCGATGGTCGAACGCAGACTCTCGAGCTTCTCGATGTCCTCGGCGCCGGCGCGCACGACCACGTCGAGCTCGGCCTTGGGGCTCAAGCGATAACGCGAACGCGTGGCGCGGGCGGCAGACACGACGGCGCGGCACAGCTCAAACGCGCGCTCGGCGTCCTCGTCGACATACTTGGCATAGTCGGCGGGCTCGGGCCACTTGGCGATCATGAGCGCCTCGGAGCGGTCAACGTTGCCCTCGGCATCCAGGTCGAGCACGCTCGCCGGCATGTTGTCCCAGATCTCCTCGGTGACAAACGGCATGAGCGGGTGCATCAGGCGAATGGAGGTGTCGAGCACAAAGATCAGGTTGCGCTGCGCCTGCAGACGGCCCTCGCCCTTCAGGCGGGCCTTGGTGACCTCGACGTACCAGTCGCAGACCTCGTTCCAGAAGAACTGCTGCACGCCGCGAGCCATATCGCCAAAGGTGTACTTCTCGATACCCTCGGTGACCATCTTGACGGCCTTGGCCAGACGGCTGAACATCCAGGCGTCGGCCGGCGTCTCCACGACGGGCTCGCCGGGCGTGTAGCCCTCCATGTTCATAAGCAGGAAGCGGCTGGCGTTCCAGATCTTGGTCACAAACGACTTGGCCTGCTCGGTACGCGGGCTGTCGATGAGCTTCTTGGTCTTCTTGTCGATGTTCGCGTCGAACTTGACGTCCTGGTTGTTGGTGCACAGCGTCAGCAGGTTGTAACGCATGGCGTCGGCGCCGTACATGCCGATGAGGTCCATGGGGTCAACGCCGTTGCCCTTGGACTTGGACATGCGGCTGCCGTCCTTGGCAAGAATCGTCGGGTAGATGACGACGTCCTTAAACGGCACCTCGTCCAGGAAGTACAGCGAGCTCATGACCATGCGGGCGACCCACAGTGCAATGATGTCGCGCGCGGTGACGAGCGCCGTCGTGGGGTGATGGCCCTCGAGCAGCTCCGGCTTTTGCGGCCAGCCCTGCGTGGCAAAGGTCCACAGCTGCGAGCTGAACCAGGTGTCCAGCACGTTCTCGTCCTGATGCACGTGATGACCGCCGCACTTGGGGCACACGTCGGTGTCCTCGGTAAGGGCGTCCTCCCAGCCGCAGTCCTCGCAGTAGAACACGGGGATGCGGTGGCCCCACCACAGCTGGCGGCTGATGCACCAGTCCTTGAGGTTCTCCATCCAAGTGGTGTAGGTCTGCGTCCAGCGCGCGGGATGGAAGGTGACCTTGCCGGAGTTGACGGCGTCGAGCGCCGGTCCCTTGAGCTTGTCGACGGCCACGAACCACTGCTCGGACAGCCACGGCTCCAGCGCGGCGTCGCAACGGTAGCAGTGCATGACGGAGTGATCGAGCTCGTCGACATGATCGAGCAGGTCGTGCTCCTCAAACCACTTGATGACGGCCTCGCGGCACTCGTCGCGGTTCATGCCGGTGAACTCGCCGTAGCCCTCGACAACCACCGCGTGCTCGTCAAAGATGTTGATCTGCGGCAGGTCGTGAGCCTGACCCATGGCGTAATCGTTGGGGTCGTGGGCCGGGGTGACCTTGACAAAACCGGAACCAAAGTTGGCGTCGACATGCCAATCCTCAAAGATGGGGATCTCACGGTCGACGATGGGGAGCTTGACGGTCTTACCCACAAAGGCGGCCTTCTCGGGGTCCTTCGGGGAGACGGCGACGCCCGTGTCGCCGAGCATGGTCTCGGGGCGCGTGGTGGCGACGACGATGTAGTCCTGGCCGTTGACCGGCTCGGTCAGCGGGTAGCGCAGGTGCCACAGGTGGCCCTTCTCGTCCTTGTACTCGGCCTCGTCGTCCGAGATGGCGGTGGTGCAGTTGGGGCACCAGTTAACGATACGCTTGCCACGGTAGATCAGGCCGTCGTGGTACCAATCGCAGAAGACCTTACGCACGGCCTGTGCGTAATCCTCGTCCATGGTGAAGCGCTCGTTGTCGAAGTCGACGGAGCAACCCATGCGCTTGATCTGCTCGACGATGATGCCGCCGTACTCGTGGGTCCAGTCCCAGCAGGCGTCGACAAACTTATCGCGACCGATCTCCAGGCGGCTGATGCCCTCGCTCTTGAGCTTCTTGTCGACCTTGGTCTGCGTGGCGATACCGGCGTGATCGGTTCCGAGCACCCAGCGCGTGGACTTGCCGCGCATGCGGGCCATACGGATGATGGCGTCCTGGATGGAGTCGTCGGTGGCGTGACCCATGTGGAGCTTGCCGGTCACGTTGGGAGGCGGAATGGTGACGGTGCAGTCGCCCACGCCCTCACGGCGCTTGTAGTAGCCGCCGTCGAGCCACTTCTGCAGGATCGCCGGCTCGTTGGTCGACGGATCGTAGTTCTTGGGCATTTCTTCCATATATCTCTCCCTGTCCCGCCGGGGAGGAATGTAGGCCCGATTTTCGCTCGGTCAGGTCCTGGGCTCGCTCGAAGACCACATTAAGTGGTCTTCGGCTCGTGCGGAATCTACGAAAATCGGGCCTATATTCCTCCCCTTAGGTATCGATTACTTCAGTCTGTAATGACTTCGCCGAGGCTTAAACAAACACACAGAATAACACAGGTAGTTGGGGTTATTGCGTATATATAAAATAGCCTCCGACCGCGGATGGTCGGAGGCTATTTGCAAACACGTTTTAGGCAGGTCTAGCCGTAGATGCGCTGGGGTTGTTCTTCGCCCTTTACGGAGGCTTCGGTCACGATGACCTTGGTGACGCCCTCCTCGCTGGGGAGATCGAACATCGTCTGCTGTAGCACGTCCTCGCAGATGGAGCGCAGGCCGCGGGCGCCGGTCTTGCGGGCGAGCGCCATGCGGGCGATCTCGTGCAGGGCGGCGTCCTCAAACTCAAGCTCAACGTCCTCGAGCTGGAACATCTTACGGTATTGACGCACCACGGCGTTCTTGGGCTCGGTCAGGATCGACACCAGGTCGTCCTCGTCGAGCGCCTGCGTCTGGGTGACGACAGGCGTACGTCCCACAAACTCGGGGATCATGCCAAAGGCGTTGAGGTCCTGCGGGAGCACCTGACGCAGCAGATCGTTCTCGTCGACCGAAGTGGGGCCGGCGATCTCGGAGTTAAAGCCCACGCCCTTGTTGCCCACGCGGTCGGCGATGATCTTGTCCAGACCCACAAAGGCACCGCCGCAGATGAACAGGATGTTGGTCGTGTCGATCTGCAGCAGCTCCTGCTGGGGATGCTTGCGGCCGCCGGTGGGCGGAACACTTGCCACCGTGCCCTCAAGAATCTTAAGCAGCGCCTGCTGAACGCCCTCGCCCGAAACGTCGCGGGTGATGGAGAGGTTCTCGGCCTTGCGGGCGATCTTGTCGATCTCGTCCACGTAGATAATGCCAACCTGCGCGCGCTCGATATCGCCATCGGCGGCGTTGATGAGCTTGAGCAGGATGTTCTCCACATCCTCGCCCACGTATCCGGCCTCGGTGAGCGCGGTTGCGTCGGCGATGGCAAACGGCACCTCGAGGATGCGCGCGAGCGTCTGGGCGAGCAGGGTCTTACCGGTACCGGTGGGACCGAGCAGCAAAATGTTGGACTTGGCGAGCTCCACCTCGTCCATATCGTCTTCGAGCTGCGAATCCAAGCCGTCGTCAAAGGCCGAAAGCGCAGCGCCGCCCTCGATCACGCGGCGGTAATGGTTGTACACGGCAACCGACATGGCGCGCTTGGCGTCCTCCTGGCCCATGACATAGGCCGAAAGCTCGTCATAAATCTCGTGCGGCGTCGGCACATGCGTAATGACCTGGCGGGCGTCGTCCTCGAGCTCAAAGCCCTCGGCCTCGGGATCCACAGCAGGCTGCCCGGCAGCCTGGCCGTGATCGTTGAGGAAGCCCGGCAGCTTGCCGTTGCGGGCAGCGTCCATAAAGTCCGAAGCCAGCGACTCCTCCAAGATCTCGGAGCAGGCGGCGACGCACTCGTCGCAGATAAAGATGTTGGTCGGACCCTTTACAAGGCGACGAACCTGCCCCTGCTCTTTTCCGCAGAAGGAGCAGCGGATGGGGTTGCCGTTCTCGTCAAAGTTGTCCTGCATGTTACCGGCCATCCTAGGCGTCCTTCGCGGCAAGGTCGCGCGAGGTGACAATACGGTCGATCAGGCCGTAGTCAAGGGCCTCGGCAGCGGTCAGGTAGTTGTCGCGCTCGGTATCGGCCTGGACCTTCTCGATGGGCTGGCCGGAGGCGTCGGACAGGATCTGGTTGAGCTCGCGACGGGTCTTCTTAATCTCCTCAGCCACGATCTCGATCTCGGTCTGCTGACCCTGAGCGCCGCCGCTGGGCTGGTGAATCATGACCTTGGAGTGCGGCAGGCAGAAGCGCTTACCCTTGGCGCCGGCCGAAAGCAGCACGGCGGCCATCGACGCGGCCATGCCGACACAAATGGTGGATACCTGCGGCTTGATAAAGTTCATAGTGTCAAGAATCGCCAGGCCGGAGTAGACCTCGCCACCGGGCGAATTGATGTAGAGTGAGATATCCTTCTCGGCATCCTGGCTCTCAAGATGCAGCAACTGGGCAACGACCAGGTTGGCGCTGACGGAGTTGATCTCCTCGCCCAAGAAGATGATGCGGTCGTTGAGCAGGCGCGAATAGATATCGTAGCTGCGCTCGCCGCGCGGCGTCTGCTCGATAACGTATGGCACGAGGGCGGAATCGAACTTAGCGATCATACGCATCTCCATTTCTCTCTTGCGGACCAAATTGGTTCTAGATAAACGTACGGTGCCCGCATGCTATGCATTGGCTGGCACCGTACGAAGCAACCGGATAACCGGTGTATAACTTTACCCCATCACGGGCGCACGCATGCGCTCGCGGGCAAGGTGGCGAGAATTACTCGGCGTCCTTGGCGGTCTCGTCGACCTCGGTCACCTTGGCGTTCTCGACCAGGTGGTCGACGGCCTTGGAGCGACGGATGGACTCGCGGACGGCAGGCATGCGGCCATCGGCGATGAACTCGGCCTTGGAAGCCTCGACGTCCTTGACGCCAGCCTTCTCGAACTCGGCGTTGATGTCGTCCTCGGTGACCTCGATCTTGAGCTCACGGGCGAGGGCGTCCAGAGCCAGGGACTCACGGGCGACGTCGTTGGCCTGCTTGTGCAGGTCGCCGATGAACTGCTCCATGGTCAGGCCGGAAGCGGGCAGCCAGGTGTCCAGCGTCATGCCGCGGGCAGCGAGGTTGGACAGGAAGTTCTGGCCAAGCTCCTCAAAGACGGACTGCTCGTAGTCGGCGTCCATCTCCTCGAGCTGCAGGCGCTCGGCGAGAGCGGAGACGCAACGGTTCTCCTTCTCGGCCGGGAGGCGAGAAGCCTTGTCCTGCTCGATCTCGATCTTGATGGCGTCGCGCATGGCGTCGATGCTGTCGAAGCCAAAGTCGGACTTGACGAGCTCGTCGGTGAGCTCGGGGGTGTTGCGGACCTTGATGCCCTTGACGGTGACCTCGACGGTGTGGGTCTCGGCCTCCTCGCCCTCCTCGGCCTCGTCGGTCCAGGTGACGGACTTGACGTCGTCAACGTTAGCGCCGATCAGGGCCTCGTTGAACTCCTTGGGGTTGCTGTCGCTACCGGCGATGAGCATGCGGCCCTCGGCGGCAAAGTTGTCGGCGTTCTCGACGGCCTTGAGGTCGACGGTGACGTAGTCCTCGGCCTCGACGGCGCGACCCTCGACGTCTTCGAAGGTGGCACGGTAGTTGAGGAGCATCTCGACCTGGTTGTTGATCTCGGACTCGGTGACCTCCGCAGGGGGCATCTCGATCTCGACGGCGTCGAAGGAGGAGAGCTCAGCGGCGGGACGCAGGGAGAACTCGACGGTGTAGGTGTAATCCTCGTGATCCTTGGCGAGGTCGAGCTCCTTGTAGTCACCATTCTTGGTGGGAACGATGTCCAGCTCGTTGAGGACGGCGGGCTCGTTGGCGGCGATCAGGTCGTTGGTGGCCTGAGCGAGGGTAGCCTCGGCGCCAAGAGCGGAGTCGATGACCGGACGGGGAGCCTTACCGGCACGGAAGCCCGGGAAGCGGTACTTCTTGGCGGTCTCCTTGTAAGCCTTCTTGATCGCGGCGTCGACGTCGGCGGCCGGGATGGTGACCGTAGCGGTGAGCTTGGCGTCCTTGACGTCAGAAGCGGTGATGTTCAACACGTTCCTCCTCATACTGCCCAGCTTATCTGAGGTGCTGGTACCTTTATGCAACAAGCGTCGCGAGGGCATAAGCCGACGCGGGTGCGTTGGTGCGGGCGAAAGGACTCGAACCTTCACGGGAATCCCACCAGAACCTAAATCTGGCGCGTCTACCAATTCCGCCACGCCCGCATGAGCGCACAGACTAGGAATGATAGCAGATACGAGCGGCAAGCGCACGCACACCTTTTACAGACTCACGACCTCACCACGAGTGCAGAAGGCGGGGCGAGTTGCCCCGCCCCGCCAATTACGACTTGTTCGCCGACCCGCTACTCCCCCAGCAGGGCCTTCTCGGGCGTGATCGGCAGCGAGCGAACCTGATGGCCGGTGGCGTGCGCCACGGCCGAGGCAACGGCGGCGAGCGGCGTGTTGATGACGACCTCGCCGATCGACTTGGCGCCAAACGGACCCGTCGGCTCGTAGCTCGGCTCAAAGGCCACGCGAATGCTGCCGATATCCAGGCGCGTGGGCAGCTTGTAGCTCATAAAGTTGCCGGTGCGCAGACGGCCGCGGTCGTCGTGCTCGACGATCTCGTAGAGCGCGTGACCGATACCCTGGGCAATGCCGCCCTCGGCCTGAACGCGCGCGAGCGCCTCGTTGATCACGGTGCCGCAGTCCACAGCCGCCGCGTAGTCCACCACGGTCACCTTGCCGGTGGCCTTGTCGACCTCGACCTCGGCAATGCCGGCCATAAACGGCGGAGGCGAAACGGGCAGGCAGGCAGAGGCATGCGAGGTCAGCGCGTCGCCGCCCGCGATGTTCTTGACGCACAGGTTGGCAAAATCACGCAGCGTAAGGTAGCGGTTCTGCTCGCGCGCGGCGCGCTCATCGGACAGGCGCACGTACTGACCATCAAAGACCACATCGGCGGCGTCTACGTCCCACATCTGGGCAGCCTTGGCGCAGATCTTCTCGCGCAGCTCGGTCGCGGCGTTCTTGGCGGCGAGGCCCGTCACGTACGTACCCGAGCTCGCGTACGAGCCGGCGTCGAACGGCGACACATCGGTGTCCACGCCGCGCACCACGATGAGCGAACTCTCCACGCCCAGCTCCTCGGCGGCAATCTGCGACAGGATCGTATCGACGCCCATGCCGTTATCGGTGGCGCCGGTGCCGATGGAAATGAAGCCGTCCTCTTCCAGGCGCATGTCGATGCCGGCGATATCCACATTGGAGATACCCGAGCCCTGCATGGTGAGCGCACAGCCCAGGGCGCGCACGCGGTCGCCCAGGTCGACGGCTAGCGGCTTGTCGCGCCAGCCGATCATGTCCATCGCGCGCAGCAGGCAGCGGTCGAGCGCGCAGGCGTTGAGCTTCTCGTTGTAGTACTGCGGCATGATCTCGCCCTCGCGCACGATGTTCTTAAGGCGCAGGTCGGCGGGGTCCATATGCAGCATGTCGGCGAGCTCGTTGACGGCACTCTCCACGGCAAACTGGCCCTGGGTGGCACCGTAGCCGCGATACGCGCCACCGCGGTTGGTGTTGGTGTAGACGGCGTCCCAACTAAAGCGGCTCGCCTTCACGTGGTTGTAGATGGGCAAGCTCTTGTGGCCCGAAAGGCCGATCGTCGTGGTGGCGTGCTCGCCATAGGCGCCGGCGTTGGACAGTGTGTGCAGGTCGATGGCCGTGATAGTGCCGTCGTTCATGGCGCCCAGCTTAACGGTCATCTGCATCTGGTGACGCGAGTTGCCTGCAGTGATGGTCTCCTCGCGGGTGTAGCAGCAATAGCTCGGACGGCCGGTCTGCTGGGTGACGAACGCCACGAAGATCTCACAGCAGCCTGTCTGCTTGGAGCCAAAACCGCCGCCGATGCGCGGCTTAATGACCTGCACCTGCGACTGCGGAATGTCGAGCGACTGAGCGACCATGCGGCGCACGTGGAAGGGCACCTGCGTCGAGGTGGTCACCGAGATGCGGCCGAACGCATCGGTCGTCGCGAAGGCGCGGAAGGTCTCCATGGGCGCGGTCTGCGTGGCCTGGCTCGTGTAGGTGCGCTCAAAGACGATGTCGCTCTGGGCGAATGCCTCGTCGAGGTCGCCAAAGTCGCTCGTGCCGCTGCATACTAGGTTGCGAGCAACATCGCCGCCCTGCGGGAACATAAAGGTCACGTCGCCCTCGGGGTGGACCACGATGTCGTTATCGAGCGCCTGGGTAAAGTCGAGCAGGGGCTCAAGCACCTCGTAGTCGACCTTGATGAGCTTGAGTGCCTTGTCGGCGGCTTCCTCGGTCTCGGCGGCAACGATCGCCACCTCCTCGTTTTGGTAGCGCACGAGGTTCTCGAGGATCAGGCGGTCGTAGGGACTCGGCTGCGGATAGCTCTGGCCGGCGATGGTAAAGCGGCGCTTGGGCACGTCCTCGTAGGTGTAGACGCCCACCACGCCGGGCACCTTCAGGGCGCGCGACGTGTCGATGGAGCGGATCTTGGCACGGGCATACGGGCTGCGCTTGAGCTTGACGATCAGGGCGCCGGCGGGCACCAGGTCGCCCGTGTAGACGGGACGACCCTCGAGCAGGGCCTTCGAGTCCTTCTTGGGCTGCTTGTGAGTGATCTGCTTGTAAGAGACACCGTCGCAGCTGGTGTCGTTGACCGGCAGCTCGGGCATCTCAAAGCCCACCTGCACGCCGGACTCGTTGAGAAAGCGGACGATGGCGCGCAGCTGGCTCTCGTAGCCGCTGCAACGGCAGAGGTTGCCAGCGAGCTGGCGCGAGAGCTCCTCGCGCGTGGCGACGAGGCTCGGGTCCTCCTTGGCGGCGCGGGCGAGCGCAAGCACGTTCATGATAAGGCCGGGGGCGCAAAAACCGCACTGCTCGGCGCCTTCGGCAGCCATTGCGCGGGCGAGTGCCTCGGACTCGGCCTTGAGGCCCTCGAGCGTGGTAACGGAGCGGCCCTCGACGCGCGCGGCGGGAACCGAGCAGCTCAGCACCGGATCGCCGTCGAGCCACACCGTGCATAGACCGCAGTTGGTGGTTTCGCAGGCGCAGCGCACCGACGCGCAACCCTGCTCGCGCAGCAGCGCAAAGAGCATGGTGTCGGGGGCGATCTGAACCTTGACCTTGCGGCCGTTGAGCGTAAAGGAAAGATCGATGAGTTTGGCAGCCATTAGCGCACCTCGCTAGAATCGACGCCGGGCACGCGGCGGCAGGAATACTCGTCCGTGGCAAACTTAGGCACTTGCACGGTCTCGAGCTCGCGGGCAAGCGCGGCCGTAAGCTCGATGCCGGCGGCGCGGCGCACGGCCTGAATCGCCAGCGGGGCCGAGATGCGACGGCGGTAGTCGGCCGAGCCCCACAGGTTGGTACCGTAGCTCAGCGCGCGTACGGACGCGGCCAGGGCGCGCAGCTCGTCCTCGGAAGGCTGCTCGGCGGTAAGGCCACATGCCTCGCCCTGCAGCAGGGTCGCGCGCAGCGGGCGGGCGCCTACGGTGACATGCCAGCTGTTGTCCCACCAGGCGGCGGTGACGTTTAAGGAGGGGAAGTCGGTCGCGGCCTTGCGCACGGCCTCATAGCTGGCACGGTAATCGTGCTTAACGACCACCACGTGCTCGATCACGTCACGCACGTAGCCCATCCGCACGAACTCGGCGAGCGGCACGCGGCCGGCACCCGTCAGTTCAACATACGAATCGAGCGCCAAAAAGGCCGAGAGCACGTCCGAGAAGCCAAAGCGGCCGTAGATGCTGCCGCCCACCGTGGCGGTATTGCGCAGCTGCACGCCCACGATATCGTGGACGGCGAACTCAAAGACATTGTTGACAAGCGCGTTGAGCTCGGCATGGCGCTCGAGCTGGCGCAGGGTACACATGGCGCCGATGCGAAACTCGGTCTCGGTCTCCTCGATCTGATCGAGCCCGCAGGCCGAAAGGTCAATCGCCGTCGCCACGCGCCGCGAACCCAGGCGCATCCAGATGCCGCCGCCCACAATCTTATTGTTGCGGTTCTTCTGCAAGAGCTCATAGGCTTCGGCCGCGCTTCCAACACGGACGTAGGTACCGAACTTGAGCACGTTCTCCCCCATCTCTCCACTTGTCCAGTACCCCTAAGTGTACCAAACGAGGGCGCACAGCCCTCGCCACCATAGAAAAAGGCTCCCAGCCGGAATGGCTGGGAGCCTTATCACATGCTATGTCGAGCGAAGATTTAGCAGACGCCCTGGGCGAGCATGGCGTCGGCGACCTTCAGGAAGCCGGCGATGTTGGCGCCCATAACGAAGTTGCCTTCCTGGCCATACTCCTTGGCGGTGTCGTCCACGTTGTGGAACATGCCGCGCATGAGCTGCTCGAGCTTGCCGTCGACCTCCTCGAAGGTCCAGGACAGGTGCTCGGCATTCTGGCTCATCTCCAGGCCGGAAACGAGTACGCCGCCGGCGTTGGCAGCCTTACCAGGCATAAAGGCGACGCCGTTCTCCTGGAAGTAGGTCGTAGCCTCGATGGTCGTGGGCATGTTCGCACCCTCGCCGACCACCTTGCAGCCGTTGGCGACGAGCGCCTGGGCGTCCTCGAGCAGCAGCGTGTTCTCGCGAGCGCAGGGCAGCGCGATGTCGCAGGGCAGCTGCCACACGCCGCGGCCGTCGCCCTCGTGCCACACGGCGTTGGGCTTCTCGTCAACGTACATAGCAAGCGTAACGCCCTTGTCGTGGCCGGAGCGCTTCTTGTTGTAGACGTGCTCGAGCACGGTGTAGTCGATGCCGTCGGGATCCTCGACCCAGCCGTGTGTATCGGAGCAGGCCAGCACCTTACCGCCGAGCTGGGAGACCTTCTGGACCGCATAGATGGCGACGTTGCCGGAGCCGTGAACGACGACGTTCTTGCCCTCGAAGGAGTCGCCGCGGCTCTTGAGGTACTCGTCCACAAAGTAGGCCAGGCCGTAGCCGGTGGCCTCGGTACGGGCGAGCGAGCCGCCAAAGGAGAGGCCCTTGCCGGTGAGGACGCCGGTCCACTCGTTGGTCAGGCGCTTGTACTGACCGAACAGGTAGGCAACCTCGCGGCCGCCAACGCCCAGGTCGCCGGCGGGAACGTCGGTGTTGGGGCCGATGTGGCGATAGAGCTCGGTCATGAAGGACTGGCAGAAGTGCATGATCTCGTTGTTGGACTTGCCCTTGGGGTCGAAGTCGGAGCCGCCCTTGCCGCCGCCCATGGGAAGGGTGGTCAGGCTGTTCTTGAGGATCTGCTCCAGGCCCAGGAACTTGAGCATACCCAGGGTGACCGTCGGGTTAAAGCGCAGGCCGCCCTTGTAGGGTCCAATGGCAGAGTTGAACTCGACGCGGTAACCGCGGTTGACCTGAACCTTGCCCTGGTCGTCGACCCAGGGAACACGGAACATGACGATGCGCTCGGGCTCGACGAGGCGCTCCAGCAGGGCGGCCTCCTCGTACTCGGGATGGGCGTCGAGCGCCGGCTGGATGGTGCCGAGGATCTCGGTCGCGGCCTGGATGAACTCAGGCTGCTCGGGATAGCGGGCCTTGAGCTCTTCGAGAACTTTCTGCGTGTAGCTCATGCTTCCTCCAATGATGGGAAACGAAAATGTTGGTCGCGGCACCCTATGCGCCGCGAACTTTATCGAGTATGGATAATATCGCACTGTTGCAGCAAAGTTACGAATAAGGCCGCGGGCGGATGTTTCATTTTGATTACGATGCAGGTAAAGACGTTTTTGAGTGCCTGACGTGCAAAACCCGTGTTTCAAACCTGTTTCGTCCACGTGTTCCAAACCACCACAAAGGTGCCTGTCCCCAATGTGGTGGTTTTGGTGGTTAGAGGACGAGCTGATGGTAGTCGGCGGGGGTTATGCGGCCTTCGGTGGCAGCGCGGAAGGCGGCGAGCGCATCGCCCGAGAACGGCATGGCCCAGCACAGACCGCAACCTGCGGTAATGGAGCCGGGCAAAGGCATAATGCGCCCGGGCACGCCGGCATCCAGGCACAGCTGCTCGCATTCCATCACATCGAAGGTGCTGTCAAACGACACGATAATCTTGCGCTCGTGGTCGAGGGCCTCACCGGACGGGCCTTCGCGGTGCGACTCGCGATACGCAGCCGCCGCTGCCTCTTCCTCGGCCGTATGTCCACAGCCGCCACAGCCGCAGGTGCAAGACTCGGACCCATCGCAGGTGCAAGGTTCCCCGGTATCGAGGCAAATATCGTGAGACATGGCAACTCCAATCGTCTAGGCGAGCAACTCGGCCGCCGCAAACTCCTCGGGCGTATTGACGTTCTCGAAGCAGAGCGTCGAGCCCGCGGCCTTAACGATCTGCGGCTCATCCATATAACCGGCCTGAACGCGATTGATCAGGCAGCGAATGCGCTGGCGGTCGCAGGCGAGCAGCTCTTGGGCAACCGGCGCACACGCGTCACGGCGCCAGACGGCGCAAAGCGGCTCAATCCCCCGCTCCTCGCGCGGCACGCACACGTCGAGCGCCTCGGCCTCAACACGATCGGCAAGCGCGCCGATGAGTTCCGGCGAGACAAACGGCATATCGCAGGCGACGATCGCCACGAGCGGCAATCGAGCCGCGGCCAGCGAGCTCGCGATGCCGCGCATGGCGCCCGCCGACCCTTCAAGGTCGGCCACCACACGCGGCACAAGGCCGCCAAACGTGCGCTCCTCAAGGTAGGCAAGCTCGCTGGGACGCGACGTCGTCACGACCAACTCACCGGCAACTGGCGCCAACCGACCCAGTACGCGCTCGATGAGCGGCTCGCCGCAAAACGCCATGCGCGCCTTATCGCAGCCCATGCGCGAGGACAGCCCGCCCGCCTGGACGACACAAGAAAGATCAGTCCGTCTTACGGTAGTCATACGGCAAACCACCCCCATCGGCATGCTCAAAACCCAGCACACGAAGCCAAATACCGTCGCCGATAAAGTGGGCGGCACGGCAAACCCATGCAAAAACAAAACAGCGCTTTTGCGGCACGCAGCAAGACCGCGAGCACAAAAGCGCTGGTAGCGTATGGCGGGAACGTATGTGAATCGAACACATCCAAGACGTTTTGCACGCCTCGCAACGGTTTTGAGGACCGCGGAGCCCACCGGAGCCCATCCGTTCCCAAGTGCGGAAGTATTTTACCAAACCAAGCAGCCAATCTAGCGCAGGGAGCGCAGGCCGCCGGCATCCTTGTCGAGCACCGTAAAGCGCACGGCATCCAGGTGCTCCAAGATGCTGATGGCGCGTTTGCGCGACACGCCCAGGGCCTCACGCAGCACGCTCGTGGTGGCTGCGCCGCCGGCTGCCTCGATGGCGGCGGCGACGAGCTCACGCGCATGGGCCTCGGCGGCAGCAGACAGGGCAACGTCGCGCTCGACCTTAACGATCGAGCGGTTGAGCGAAAGTTCGCGCAGGGCACGCGTCATGGTGTCGCGATCGAGCTGCAACTGCTCGCCCGCCTCGGGCAATATCGGTGCATCGAGGCCGGCTTCGTCCAGCAAGGCAACGATACGTTCGCAGGCCTCGCGCACCACACGCGCCGCGGCGGCAGCGGAGTGCGGGTCGAATACCTCGGCACCCTCGGCGGCACACACGCCACGCGAGCAGCCCTCGGCAATCAGAGCCGCGGCAACGCCATCATCAGCGGCAGGCCACGCAGCATGGGCAACGGCGCTGGGCGTAAAGCCCGTCTCCTTAGGAGCCGCCGCGTGCATGGCTGACAGGGTCGCCGCCAGTGCATCCATCGCAGCGTCGAGCACCACGGCGTCCGCCAAGTAGTCCGCATCACCCACAGCAAGCTTGCGAACAGAGCCCTGCGACACCAACCCGCGCAGTGCGGCATCGACCTCGCCGACACCAAGATCCAAAGCGTCGGCAACATCAACCGCCGTAACTGGCAGCATCTGCAGCGCCAGCCAAGCGCCCACACCGCCCGCGGCATCGCCGGCCTCAAGCGCTGCAAGCAGCGTGCGCTCCCCCGCCGAAAGCTCGCGCGAGCGACGGCAGCGCGAAAGCAGCACACGCCCGCCGCCAATGAGCATAACGGGCGAATACGACAGCACCACGGCATGGTCTCCGGCTCCCAGCGGCAGCGGCTCCTCCAAGCGCACTTGTACGGTACGGGTCTCGCCCACCGCCATGGGGGCCTCGCCCTCCAAAAGCATGATGCGGCCAACAACCTCGGCCGTGCCGGCCATCACATGCACGCGCGCGCCCGACTCGAGCACGCGCGGCTTGGCGCCCTCGCGACCCAGGTAGGTGAATGTCATCATAAAGCGCAACGTCTGACCAAAACGGCCCTCCACGCCGAGCATCTCACCGCGATCGAGCGCGGCGACAGCATCGCCCACCAAGTTGAGCGCCACGCGCTGTCCGGGCAGTGCCCGCGGCGTGTCACCATGCACCTGAATCCCGCGCACGCGACAGACCGTACGCGACGGCAAGGCCATCAGCTCGTCGCCGACCGCAACCGGCGCATCGTGCAGCGTTCCCGTCACGACGGTGCCGACGCCCTTGATCGTAAAGCAGCGGTCGATAGGCAGGCGCGGTGCGGCATCGGTGAGCTCGGCACGGGCACGGCAGGCATCCCAGCAGGCATTTACCTGCTCGTCGAGCACCGCAAGCAGTCCGTCGATCCCCTCGCCCGTCTTAGACGACACGGGGACGATCGGCGCGCCCGCAAACACGGTACCCGACAAAAAGTCATCGACGTCGAGCTCGGCAAGCTCGGTCATCTCGGCATCGGCCAGGTCGCACATCGTCAGCGCCACCACCATATGCGTGACACCCAGCAACTCCAGCACGTGCACGTGCTCGCGCGTCTGCGGCATTACGCCCTCAACGGCCGATACCACCAGCACGGCGACGTCGATGCCTGTCGCACCCTGCACCATGGCGCGCAGGTAATGCGCGTGGCCCGGCACGTCGACCAGGCCGACGATCTTGCCACTCGGCAGTGCCAGCTCGCCAAAGCCCAGCTCCACGGTCATACCGCGACGGCGCTCAACCTCCAGACGGTCGGGATTCTTGCCGGTCAACGCCTCGATCAATGCCGACTTGCCGTGGTCAACGTGGCCCGCCGTGCCAACGATAACGGGACACTCCACCAGCGCCTGAACCTCACTCATCGAGCAATCGCCTTCTCAACGCACGCGACGAGCGTCGATGCCGCCGTCTCGATATCGCGGTCGCCCACGAGTGTGCGCACGTCAAACAGGACGCGATCGTGCGAGGCGCGCGTGACGACCGGCGTATCGAAGTCTTGAACGAGCGAGCGCTTGAGCGCGTCGACGGACAGGCGCCCGTCGACCGGGCAGACGGCCACGCACATCGTGGGCAACTCGACGGTAGGCAGCGAGCCGCCGCCGGGAGTCGACGACTCTTCGACGATCTCCACCTGAACGGCGCACGGGCGACCCGCCTTATCGAGGCCTGCCACCATCAGCTCGCGCAGCTTGCGTGCGCGACGCTCCAGATGAGCCTGCGGAAGCGTGAGCATGTTGAGCACCGGCACCTCGCGATGGGCCACATCCGCCCCATCCATATAAATGCGCAGTGTAGCCTCGAGCGCAGCCAGTGCGAGCTTGCCCGGGCGCAGGGCACGCATAAGCGGATGCGACCCGCAAGCCTGGACCAGATCGCGACGGCCCATGATAATGCCCGCCTGTGCGGCACCCAGCAGCTTATCACCCGAGCACGACACGATATCGAGCCCTGCCGAAACCGAAGCCGGCGTGGTTTCTTCGCCGCCGCGCACCAAGATGTCGTCGGGCAACAGCGCGCCCGAGCCCTGGTCCTCGTAGAACAGCAGGCCATGCTTGTGGGCCAGGGCGGCGAGCTCCCTTGAGCTCACTTCCTCGTGAAAACCCTCGATGCGATAGTTGGAAGGATGAACCTTGAGGATCATGGCCGTTTCGGGCGTGATGGCGCGCTCGTAGTCGCCCAGGTGCGTGCGGTTGGTGGCGCCGACCTCGACGAGTTTGGCGCCCGAAGCCGCCATGACATCGGGGATGCGGAAGCTGCCGCCGATCTCGACAAGCTCGCCGCGGCTGACGATAACCTCCTTGCCTGCGGCATGAGTCGCCAGCACCAGCAGTACCGCGGCGGCGTTGTTGTTGACCACGAGCGCGTCCTCGGCACCGGTGAGCGAGCGGATCAGCTCCGCGGCGTGCTCCTTGCGCGACCCGCGCGAACAAGTGTCCACACTGTACTCGAGCGTGCTGTACCCGCGCGCAACCTCGGCCACGGCCTTGGCGACCGACTCCGCGAGCGGGGCGCGGCCCAAGTTGGTATGGATGACCACACCCGTGGCATTAACTGCTGGGCGCAGGCTCGGCAGCGCAGAGCGATGCGCACGCCACTCGATGGCCGAGGCCAGGTCGCGCTTGGAACGCGGGGCGGCACCGGCACGAATCGCAGCGCGCTCCTCGTCGAGCTCGGCCGTCACGGCAGCATGGACCACCGCGTCGCAGGTCTCCCCCGCCGCCTTCACCACCGGCCACTCGGCAAGCAGCTCGTTGACGGAAGGAATAGCGCGAAGGCGGGCGCGTACCTCATCGGACATGTTCTGGCTATCGCTCATGTGCGGCCTTTCAAAACCAAAGGTGAATCAATCGTTCGAACGTCAAACTATCAGCCAATTCGATCGGCTGAGTCAATCAATCGCTATTATCCTCGCGCGCCGCGATCTTTTCCACGCGAACGGCGTTTTCCTGAGTGAGCGCGGCGCCCGTCAACGGGTCCCAACGCAACGGTGTATGGTCGAGCGGGCCGACGCCCAAGGCTTGAGCGCTGCCGGCATCGGCGCCAAACGAACGTCCGCCGGGGGCGGCCGAGGTGAAGATGCACGCCGGATGCAGATACGGCGTCGTCTCCACGCGTACGCGGTCGCAGCCCATGTCGCTTACCAGCTCGACGACCTCGCCATTGGCGATACCCATGCGCGCAGCGGCATCGGCATTCATCTGCACGGCGTCCAGGTCCGACCCAGCCTCGGCGGCACCTTGGGCTGCAAGCCTTCGCGAGGTGTGCGACTCAAAGGGACGGTTGCCGCTAATGAGGCGAAACATCCCCGGGCCAGGCTCCACCATGGGAGCGATCCAGTCGGGTACACGACCCAGGCCGGCACGCTCCCATACGTCACTTGCCAGCGCAATTTTGCCGCCATCCAAGGGAATCGCCGGCTCACCCGTGCGCGTCGGCAGCGCCACGCCCGCGTCGGCCCAGCCGCGCTCCTTAAGCTCGTCCAGATCGATCCCAAACGGCGCCACCTGGGCAGCCGCCAAATCGTCAGACGTAAACCGGAAGTACTCGCCCACGCCACAGGCCTGCGCCAGACCGGCAAAAATCTCCCGACCGGGACGCGTGTCGTCATGCTGCACGGGCAGCACGGCATTGCGGTAAAACACGCGAGCGTCGTTGCGGCCCACGACCGTACCCACGCCGCGGTCGGCCTCCAGATACGTCACGTCGGGCAGCACGAAATCAGAAGCACGCGCCGTCTCGGACCAGCGAATATCAATCGTCACAAGCAAGTCGAGCTGCTGCAAAATACCCAACCAAGCCTGTGCATTGCCATAGCCCGCACCGGGGTTACTGGCATAGACGATGAGCCCACGCAAATCGCCGGCAAGAATCGACTGACCGATGGTCGTGCACAGCCCGCGCACCGGATCGACCAGTGGATAGCGCTCGGACCCCAGCTTGGGCTCGCGCGGCACCGGCGGCGTCGCAAAGCGAGTGGGATCGAGGTCGCCCAGTGAAAGCGGTGTGGGCGGATTGAGCGCGCCACCCGCATGTCCAATACAGCCCAGCAGCACATCGACCAAGCAGATAGCGCGTGCGGTCTGGGTGCTATTGGCATACGCGATGCCGATGCCACCATGAAAACCCGCATCCACCACAGCGGCAGGCGCGGCGTCAGCGAGATCGCGCGCAGTCGCGCGGATGTCGTCCGCCGGCACGTCGCACATCGACTCGGCCCACTCGGGCGTCCAAGCAGCAGCAGCCTGCGCCAGCTCATCAAAACCCATGGTATAGCGGGCAACGAACTCGTGGTCGTACAGGTCCTCGGCAATCAAGACATGCGCAATGCCCAGCAGCAAGGCCAGGTCGCAGCCCGGGCGCACGCGGAGCCAGCGATCGGCAAGCGCAGCCGAGCTGCTGCGCCGGGGGTCGACCACGATGATCTTCGCCCCACGGCGACGGGCATCGTTGAGCGCATCAACAGCCCCCATCGTCGACGAATCGACAATGGAACGCCCCAAATACATGATGCAATCGGTATGTGCCAGGTCGGAGGCGGGACTGTAGCCCAGGCTGTGCTCCCAACCGGTAAGTCGGCTTACCTCGCAGGCACCGTCGGCACCGTACACGTTGGGCGAGCCCAGCGCATGCATAAAGCGATACGCCCAGTAGCGGTCGAACGAGGGCACACCGAGCGTCATGCCCAGTGCACGGGGCCCGCGCTCGCCAACAATCCCCAAAAGACGCTCGGCAATCTGGGCAAACGCCTCGTCCCAGGAAATCGCATCGAACCCCAAGCCATCCTGGCGGCGACGCATGGGGTGCACGATGCGGTCGTGCTCGTCAAACGGCATTGCCAGGCGATGCCGTCCGCGGGCGCACAGGGCACGCGCCGCGCACGGATGCCCCGGCACCGGCAACTCAGCCACCACGCGACCGCCCTCAACGCGTGCCGCAAAGGCGCAATCGGCATAGCATCCCCCGCATGTGGTCACCACGGCGCGACCGTCACGCTTCACAGCAGATGCCATCTCGATTACCCCTTTCACAAGCCAAACACAACAGGCCAACAGCCCGGGAACGAGCCCCAGGCCAAAAAAGCCTCCCGCACGGCAACGCCCCGCGGGAGGCCCAACGTCAAACAGACGGTATCTTACGCCTCGGACTTCTTGGCGTAGATAAACCAGTAGCCGAGCGCGACCAGAACCGCGCCGCCCACGATGTTGCCAAGCGTGGCGGCGGACAGGTTAAACGCAATGCCCGCGGCGTTGAGCGCATCGGCGCCGGCGACCTTGGCACCGTAGCCGCATGCATGCATCACGGCACCCATGGGCAAAAAGTACATGTTGGCGACGCAGTGCTCAAAACCGCAGGCCACAAAGGCGGCGATGGGCAGCAGAATGCCCACAACCTTATCGACCACGGTCTTGCCGGCGGTACCGATCCACACGGCCAGGCACACAAAGATGTTGCACAGGATGCCGCGAAAGAAGATCGTCACCCAGTCGATCGTCACCTTGCCGGCGGCGACGCTCACCATGGAATTGGCGACCGCCTCGCCGTTGAGCTTGTAAATGCCGGCCATGTACACCAAAAAGACGATGAACAGGGCACCGACAAAGTTACCGGTCCATACGACGACCCAAGCCTTGAGCATCTGGACCAGGGTGATCTTTTTGCTCTTGAGTGCGCAGACCATAAGCGAATTGCCAGTAAACAGCTCGGCGCCGCACACCAGCACGAGCACCAGGCCCAGGCAAAAGCACAGGCCGCCCACGACGCGCTGGGCGCCCCAGCCCAGCGTGCTATCGCTCAAGAACACGGTAAAGAACAGGCCGCCGAAGGCAATGAACGCGCCGGCGAACATCGCCAAAACAAAGGCCTTTGCGACCGGCAGGTTAGCCTTGGTCACGCCGGCGGCCTCGGTCTTGGCCTCGATCGCGGCGGGCGCAAGGCAATCGGGAGCGGGGTACTCCGCCTTGGAATCTGCCATGTCAATCACTTCTTTCCTAATCAGCAGGGACAAGCGCTCCTATTGCTCTTGTCCCAAGCGGACAAAGTGGGAAAAGTCGTTGGCGGCCACGGCGTCGTACACGGCGTCGACGGCGTCAAAGACCTCCGGGGACATAGGGTTGTAAAACTCCGTATCGCCCGGCTGAATCCCTATGAAGACGATATCTTCGCACGATTGCTCGATTTCCTCGATCAGAATCGACAAAGGGAGCGAATGCGTGGTGAACATCGACTTGCGGGCCACATCGCGCTTATCGAGCAGGCGGATAGACCCGACGGGCAGCGCCATGTCGGCGGCATCGACCAAGACCAGGCGAGGCGGACGCTCGCGCTTAACCTCGATGATGTCGTCCTCGGGCGTTTGGCCACCGTCGATGGTGTACCAACCGGCAATGGGCGCATCCTCCATCTTTTTGGAGAGCACGGGGCCGGCGGCATCGTCGGCACGCAGCACGCTTCCCGCCGTGAGTACGATACCCGCAAACGGGGCGCCGTTCACACGTCCATCCACAACGCGACCCATTACTGCAACCTTCCCGTCAGGTACACGCCCGACACATCGCGCACGCGCTCAACCAGATCGCGGAACTTCATCAGAAACGCGACCTGCTGGGCATGCAGGCCAAAGTCGTCGTCGAACACCGAGATGCCAGCCTTGGCCGACCCACGAAAACCGCGTTCGTCGAGCAGCGCATCGCAGGCCTCGAGCAGCGACGGCACCGCCGCCTTGTCGAGCTGGCACTCGCCAAAGGAGCGGATGGCCTCGAACTTGGTCTTGGCCTCCCCCTCCGGCAGCGCATCGACGAGCGAATAAAACACATCCACCGGCACCGACAGGCGCGGCTCAAAGCAGTCGAGCACGCCGGTGTGGTGGCCCACGGCGAGCGTGTAGTACAGCACGTCGCAGGCCTCCTGGGGAACGTCTTCCTCGGTCTCCACAAACTTACGCGTGAGCTCGTAGAAGACCACCTGGTCGGGCGCATGGCCCAGGCAGGGGTCGGCGACGCCCTCGGCGGCCTCGTCGCTTGCGCGCGAGGCATCGCCAAAGGAGCCGCCGAGCATACCGGGACCCGCAAAGTAACCAGAGCGGTCCGTGAGCTCCATCTAGCGACCTCCGGCCAGCACCAGATCCTGCAGCGCCGAGTAGACCTCAACGCGGCGCGGATCGTCCTGCTTATCGATGAGCAGTGCCATGGCACCGCGGATATCGCCCTTGGGCGCGCCCTCGAGCGTGTCCATAAACTCGTTGGCCAGGTCGCGGCCGTAACGGTAGCCGCTCATGGCGCGAGCCTCGCGCTCGATGGCAACGCGCAGCTTGTACGGCACGCCGGGGTGCAGGATATCGGCCTGTTCGCCGGCGGCCTCCACCGTGGTCTCGGCATGGAGCTTTTGGTCCAGCAGGCCAAGTGCCATGGCAAAACCGTAGATGGTCTGCGCGGGGCTGGGCGGGCAGCCGGGGATATAGACATCGACCGGCAAGATCTTGTCCGTGCCGCCCCAGACGCAGTAGTTGTCGTAGAAGATGCCACCGGTGCAGCCGCACGCGCCATAGGACACCACGATCTTGGGATCGGGTGCGGCCTCAAAGGCGCGCAGGGCCGGCATGCGCATGGCACGCGTCACGGCACCGGTGTACAGCAGCACATCGGCGTGACGGGGCGAGGGCACGACCTTGATGCCAAAGCGCTCGACGTCGAAGACGGGCGTGATGGAACCGAAGATCTCGATCTCGCAGCCGTTGCAGCCGCCGCAGTCGACACGGTAGACGTACACCGAGCGCTTGATCTTCTTAAGAAGGGTCGCCTTGGCCTTCTCGATGCTCTCGTCGAGCTCGATCTTGGTCGGGCGGTACTGAAGCCGCTCGGGCAAAAGCGTGGGTTCGGCCATGGTTACTCCTCCTTCGTATCAAAATCCATGATGATGCCCTCGACCGGCGCCGGTCCGGCGGGAATCTCGGGCGCATCGGGGTTGAGCTCGCGGTCGATATACTCCGGGTTCACGCCGTGGCCGCCCAGATACTCCATGCCGGGGCCCTGGGGCTCGCCGGACGCAAGCGTCTCGTTGGCAGCCATGCCGGCAGCGTTGCCGGTCTTTACGGCCGAGGCGGCGCGCAGGGCGTCGAGCTCGCGCTTGCACTCCTGGCACATACCGACGGTACGGGCGGCCTGCTCGGCCTCCATGCCGCCGGCCTTTTGCAGCAGGCGCTTGGCGTAGTCAATCTCCTTGTGCGGGGCAAACGGCTTGCCGCAGCGCGAGCAGTGCTCGAGCGTGTAGACGCTCTTGCTGGTGAGGTCGTCCTTGCTCATGACGGCCAGCTCAAACTCCTCGGTGAGCTTGATGGCCTCCATGGGGCAGGCTTCCTCGCAGCGGCCGCAAAAGATGCAGCGGCCGTAGTCGATCGACCAGGTGATGGTGTCGGCCGCAAGGTCGGTGTCCATGCGAATGGCATCGGCCGGGCAAGCCACGCCGCAGGCTCCGCAGGCGATGCAGAGCTCGGCATTGTGCTCGGGCTTGCCGCGCATGTCCTTGTTGGTGGGGAACGGCGCAAACGGGTACTTGACCGTCGCGTCGCCGGCCTTGGCGTTAACCTTCCAAAGCTTCAGCATATTAGAGCGCCTCCTCATCGAGCGGAGCGGCCATGGTGCCCTCGCCCGCAAGCGGCGACTTGTCGCGCCAGACGTTCTCGAACTGCTCCTTGTCGAGCACGTGGTCGCGCTTGGCGGCGACATCGGTCACCGTCACGCGGTCGGTGCAGGAGTAGCACGGGTCGAGCGAACCGACGATCAGCGCCGCGTCGCCCACGGTGTTGCCGCGGAACATGTAGCGCAGGACCGGCCAGTTGCTGTACGTGGCGGCCTTGGCGCGCCAGCGGTAGCACTTCTGGTTATTGCCGAGCATGGCCCAGTGCACGTCCTCGCCGCGCGGCGCCTCGGTGGCGCCGATGGCGTACTTGTGCGGGGTGTACTCCCAATCCGTGGTGAGGATGGGGCCCGACGGGCAGTTCTCAAGCATGGTCTCGATCATATCGATCGAATCGTAGACCTCCTGGATGCGGACGGCGGTGCGGCCGAAGGCATCGCAGGTGTCGGCCGTGGCAGCGTGCATCTTTTGGACGTCCGGATCGGCGTAGCCGTCGAAGGGATGGTCAAAGCGCACGTCGCGGGCATAGCCCGAGCCACGCATGAGCGGGCCGACCGGCGAGAAGTCGCGAGCGATCTTGCGGTCCAGAATGCCGATGCCACTCGTACGCTCAATAAAGTTGGGCGTGGAGAGCAAGACGTCGACGAGCTCCTGAACCTCGAAGCGCAGCTGGTGGATGGTCGTGAGCGTGGAGAGCTTCTGCTCGGCCAAAATGTCGCGACGCACGCCGCCGATTACGTTGAGACCGTAGGTCTTGCGGTGACCGGAGAGCTTCTCGGCCAGGTCCATGGACTTCTCGCGGACGCGGAAGAACTGCTGGAAGCCGGAGTCGAAACCCGTGTAGTGCGACGCCAGGCCAATGTTGAGCAGATGCGAGTGCAGACGCTCGACCTCGAGCATGATGGCGCGGATGTACTGGGCGCGCGGCGGAACATGGATGCCCTGGGCGCGCTCGACGGCCTCGGCATAGGCCACCGAGTGGGCGCAGCCGCAGATGCCGCAGATGCGGTCGGCGAGGAACGTCACGGCGTCATAGTTCAGGCGCGTCTCGGCGACCTTCTCCATGCCGCGGTGCACGTAGAACAGACGGTAGTCGGCGTCGACGATCGTCTCGCCCTCAACGAACAGGCGGAAGTGGCCGGGCTCGTCGGAGGTAATGTGCAACGGGCCCATGGGGACAAGCGTCGTCTCCTTGCCCTTGGTATCGGCCAAGAACTCGTAGTTTTCCATGTCGTTCGCAGGAGCGGGACGGAAGCGGTAGTCCATGGAGTCCTTGCGCAGCGGGTACAGGCCGCTGGGCCAGTCATCGGGCAGCACCAGGCGGCGACGATCGGGCAGACCCTCGGGAATCAAGCCGAACATGTCGCGCAGCTCGCGCTCGCCCCACACACAGGCGGGGACGAACGGTGTCACGGACGGGAACGTCATCTTGGCGGGATCGACCTCGGTGCGCACGGTCACCCAACCGGGATCCTCCCCCTCCATGGAGATGACATAGTACACGGCGTAACGGCCGCACAGGCTGCGCTCATCGTTGCCGATGATCACGGGAATCCAGCCGTAGCGCTCGTAGTACAGGTAGTGGACGGCCTCGGGCAGCTTGTCCTGCTTGACGGTGATCGTCAGCTGGTCCTCGCACTGCCACTCGACCTTCTCGATGCAGCCCGGAACAGCGCGGCGCAGGGCCTCGACATGGCTCTCGCAGCGACGGGCATACACCTTGTTCTCAGTTTCAATCATTCGTTACTCCACCTCGCTCTGAGCGGTCTCGGTACCGAACACAGCGCGGTACATCGGCGTCGCGTGAAGCTCCTCGGTGCTCTGCTCGAGCACGATGCCGGTCGCAGTCTCCACACCGTGCACGAGAGGCAGCGGGGTGGCGATGCCAAACCACAAGATCATGACAGCCAGGATGATTTCGGGAATAAGCATGAGCGCCGGGGCCTCATGCTTGCCCATGGCCTGGGGCGCATGGCCGAATACCGACTTGAGTGCGATGCGGGTGAGCGCGGAGATGGCCACGGTAAGACCGAGGGCGACCACGACGACCAGCCACATGGGACCGGCGGTAACACCGGCGACAAAAGTCAGGAACTCGGAGATAAACATGCCAAAGGGCGGGAAGGCACCAAGACCGAGCAGTGCCAAGATGGCGAGCGCGGCGGTTGCGGGGGCAACCTCGACGACACCCTGAATCTTAGCCAGGCTACGCGTGCCAAAGGCGTGCTGGATGTTGCCGGACACGCAGAAGGCAAGCGTCTTGGTAAAGCCGTGGAACACGCAGTGCAGCAGGGCCGCGGCGATACCCAGCGGGCCACCGATACCCAGGCACAGGGCGATAACGCCCACGTTCTCCACAGACGAGTACGCAAAGCGGCGCTTGAGGTCGTCCTGGCGAAACATCGAAAGTGCCGCCACCAAAATGGACAGCGTGCCGACGATCAGCAGCAAAAGCTGCGGATACTCGGCGCCCACGGCCTGGATGGTAAAGCCGTAGAAGCGCATGATCACGAGCATGGCGCACTTAAGCAGCACGCCCGAGAGCAGGGCCGAGACAGGGCTCGGGGCCTGGGAGTGGGCATCGGGCAGCCAAGTGTGCATGGGGAACAGGCCGGCCTTGGTGCCAAAGCCGATCACGATAAACGCAAAGGCGAGGCGCATGAGCGTCGGGTCGAACTGGTCGGCATACGGCAGCACGCACGACAGGAATGCGGCCTCGTGGGCGTTGGGAATCACGTCGGCGGCGTTGGCGTAGATCAGCAGCGTACCGAACAGGCCAAAGGCCACGCCGGCGGTGCAGACCATCGCATACTTCCAAGAAGCCTCGAGGGCCGTCTTGTTCTTGTAGATACCCACGAGGAACACGGTGGAAAGCGTGGTTGCCTCCACGGCGGCCCACGTGAGGATCATGTTGTTGGACAGGCACGCGAGCAGCATGGTGAACACAAACAGGCTAAACAGCGCAAAATACTGCTTGGCGCGCTCGGCGGGCATGGAGCCCTCCTCGATATCGGCCTTTACATAGGGCAGCGAGAACAGCCCCGTAAGAAAACCGATAAAGCCGATGAGCAGCACAAAGATGGCGCCCAGCGAATCGAGGTGGAACCACAGGCCAAGAGCGCTCGCGGTGTCGCCGCTCATAAGGACGTCACCGGCCGTCATTATCGACAGCACCAGGACGGCTGCGACGGAGACCAGGTTGAGACCGGCAAACACGTTATAGGACGTGTTCTTGGGCAAAAACGCCATGACCAGCGAGAACACCAAAGGAGTCGCGAGCAGGGCGAGAATCAACGTTTCCATGGACTACCCCCTCAGCTCGGACAGGTCGCGCGCATCGAGCGAGTGGGAGTCGTCCCAAATGCGACGCACGACGATGGACATGATGATGACGGCAAAGATGGCGTCGGTGGCGATACCGATCTCGATGATCTCGGGAGCGGTGGGGGCCAAAAGCGCGAGCGTCACATGGCTGCCGTTTTCCATAAGGCAGTATCCAAAGATCTGCTTCATGATGTTGCGCTGCGAAATGATGCAGGTGAGGCCCACAAAGAAGTGAGCGAAGCTAATGGCGAGCGCAGGCGTTGCGACCTCGGCCGTGGGAAGGCTGATCTGCGTCACGACGGCAAAGCAAATCGCGACCTCCACGGCGATGATGCAAATGGCCCACGCGGGCTTAAGGCCGGCCTTGAGCGATGCATCGCTCGGCTCGCCCATCTTCTTGTGCGCACGGTTGAGGATATAGGGAACCAGGACGACCTTGGTAATAAAGGCGGATCCGGCCCACATAAGCAGCTCCTGCGCACCGGTGGTGACACCGAGCGTGGCGAGAAGTCCCACGAGCACCAGCGACTGCACCGCATACCAGTTGATGGCATGTTTGATGTTCTTGGAGACAACCACCATGGTGGACGTGACGATCAGAAGGCCGCCAAGGATGTTGACGATCGAATAACCCATGTCGTTCTACCTCCTAACCGATCCAGCTGGCCGAAAGCGGGCCGCTGACGATGACCATGATGATGAGCACGATGAACACGAACGCCATCGCGCGGGGAAGCGGGGCTCCCGCAGCGACCTCTTCGCTCGGCTCGCCGGGCAGGCAATAGCCCATCCACTTGAGGAACCAGGCAAAGGTGGCGACGGTCTCGGCAACCATGATGCACACGAGCACCAGGATCGCGACGTTACCGGCGCCCACAGAGAAGCCGCCGGCGATGATCTGGAACTTCGAGAAGAACGTGTTCATGGGCGGCACGCCGGCAATGGCGAGTGCCGCGACACCAAAGCCCACGCCCGAGATCGGGTACTTCTTTACGATGCCGCGAAGCTTGGGCAGCATACGCGTGCCGAGCGTAAAGGAGAACGAACCGGCGATCAGGAAGAACAGCGTCTTGGCGAAAGCGTGGTTAAAGATGTGGCACACGGCGCCATCAAAGGCCAGCTGGCTGCCAAAGACCGAAAGGCCCAGACCAAAGAACACATAGGAGAGCTGGGCGATCGTGGAGAAGGCCAGCAGGCGCTTCATGTCCTTTTGCGGCAGGTACATCAGGAAACCAAAGAGCATGGTGACCATGGCGTCGATAATGGCCACCCAGCCCACGATCTCGGGAATCTCGCCGGCAGAGACGAGTGCGCGCGCGAACACGCACACGCCGACCTTGACCATCGAGGCACCATGCAGGTAGGCCGAAACAGGCGTCGGCGCTTCCATGGCCGAAGGCAGCCACATGTACATGGGGACCTGTGCGGACTTGGCCCAGGCCGCAAACAGCACGAGCAAAAGGACGATGGCCTTGAGCTTGGTGTCGAGGCCGGCAATCGCGGTGATGGCGAAGGTGCCGGTGTGGGCAAACACGATGGCGGCGCCCAGATACAGGCCGAGCGCACCGATATGCGTGATGATGAGGGCCTTCATGCCGGCCTTCTTGGCCGTAGGCGTCATGTAGTAGCTAATGAGGCCCCAAGAGCACGCACCCGTGATCTCAAAGAACACGAGCTGGCCCAAAAGGGTCGAGCTGTACACGAGGCCGGCCATGGCGCCGATAAAGGTCGCGAGGTACGCGTAGAAGCGGCGACGCGGTGCGTCGGGATGCTCACGGTTATTCTCGCTCATATAGGGAATCGAATAGATCACGACAAGCAGGCCGATACCCACAAAGGCGGGCGCGAGCAGCGTGCTCATGCGATCGAAGGTGAATCCCATGACGAGGGTCTGCCCAAACGAGATCAGGGGGACCTGCGTGTCGGGCATGCCGGCGCCAGCGAAATTCGCGGCGAGGGCAATGGTGCAAACCGTCGAGACGGCGGCACCTAAAACGCTGAACCACTTGGCGTACGGACGGGGGAACAGGGCGACGAGCACCGAGGCCACCATCGGGGCCGCGATAGCGACCAAGCCGAGAAGGGACAGACTGACTGCAAATGACATTGTTTCTCCCTTCTCCTACACGCCGACGACCACGAAGACAAACGCCAGAACGGCGATGCCCACGACAGCCCAGGTCTGATTGCCAAGCACCTTAAAACGAGAGCGCGAGCAGGAGTTCTCGATCACGCCGCACACGGCAAAGTCGACAAGGCACTTCACCAGGAAGATGACCGCGCCCAGAACGGCGGCGGCGCCCACGGTCGCGGGCTCGCCCCAGGGGACGAAGATCGCGCAGAACCAGGCGACGACCAGGACCTGCTTCATGGACATGGCGAGCTTGGCCATCGCAAGCGACGGACCGGAAAGCTCTGCGAGCGGACCTTCCTGGAGCTCCTGCTCGGCCTCGGCCTGATCAAACGGCAGCTTGCCGAGCTCCATGTAGCAGGCAATCGCAAAGGCGATGCCGGCGAGGATCACGGCGACCGGCGCGTCGACGGCGCCCGTCATGATGTGCTGACCCATGGTAGCGATGTCGGTGGAGCCGCACACCAGGGCGGCGGCAAACAGCGCTAGCAGCATGGACGGCTCAATGAGCACGCTCATGAGCAGCTCGCGGACGCCGCCGATACCGGCGTAGGCGTTGGACGAATCCACGCCGCAGAGGGCGAAGAAGAAGCGGGCGAGCGCCAGGCTGTACATGATGGTGATGGCGTCACCAAAGACCGGGATGGGGCTTTGCGCCGTAAAGAGCGGCAGGCCCATCGCGAGCATAAAGGCGACGGCGAAGAACAGCGGCGGCATAATGCGCAGCGCAAAGCTCGCGTCCTCGCTCTGGGACTCGGGGCGCGCAAAGAGCTTGGCCAGGTCGCGATAGTCCTGCATGATGCTGGGGCCGCGACGGTTGTGCATCTTGGCGCGGATCACGCGGCCGAGACCGGAGAAGAACGGCGCGACGGCCATGACGACCACGCCCTGCAGAACGGCAAGTACGATGTTGTTCATGCTCTCCCCTCCTTAACCCATTTGCACGGCGAGCACGAGGAACACCACGAGTGCCGCGACGATGTAGCAGATATAGATGCTGTAGTTGCCACCCTCGAGCTTAGTCGCGAGGTCGGCGAGCTTCTCGACACCCTTATGCGGGGCATCGACGAGAACCTTGTCGGGTACGGGCTCCACAGCCTCGGCCACACCGGTGAGCTTCTGGAAGAAGTGCGCGATGGACCAGCAGACGGCCGTGCAGCGGTCGCGCAGCGTGTAGAGCGGCTGCATAAACCAGGACACCTCGGAGGCAAAGGTCGTGGCCACGACGGGCATATGCTCGTTGGGAGCATAGCCGCATGCCCACGGCTGGGACTTCTGCACCTTGCCGACGGTCTTGAGCTTGCGATAACCGCAGGCAAGACCGACGAGCACCACGAGCGCAATAGCGATCGCGGGCGTGGAGGTGGCAGCGCCGGAGTACTGGTTCATGAGCTCCATGCCCTCGGCGGCAAACACGCCGCCGTACGGATGCAGCACGGACGCGGCGACATCGACCAGCACGGGCGCGATCACGGGAGCGCCAATGCCCAGCACGACGCAGATGGCCGCGAGCAGGCCCTGCGCAAACACCATAGGGGCGGGAACCTCCTTGGCATTGGCCGCTGCCTCGGAGCGGGGCGCGGAGGCAAAGGAGACGCCATAGGCCTTGACGAAGCACGTGACAGCCAGCGCGCCGGTAATGGCAAGCGCGACGGCAGCGAACACGGCCACGATCATGACGGCCTTGTCGCCCTGCATGGCGGCGTTAAACAGCGACTGGTAGGTAAACCACTCGGACACGAAGCCGTTGAAGGGCGGGATGGCCGAGATGGCAAGCGCGCCAACGAGGAAGCAGATGGCCGTTGCCGGCATACGACGGAACAGACCGCCCATCTTCTCCATATTGCGCGTACCCGTGGAGTACAGCAGCGCACCGGCGCCCAAGAACAGCTCGCCCTTAAACATCGCGTGGTTAAACGTGTGGTAGAGGGCGGCCATCAGAGCCAGGACGGCGATGCCGACCGAGTTGAGCGCCATGGCGGCCATGGAGGCGCCAACGCCGAGCAGAATGATGCCGATGTTCTCGACGGAGTGATAGGCCAGCAGGCGCTTGATGTCATGCTCCTGCAGGGCGAAGGCCACGCCGAGGACCGACGAGATCGCACCGAAGACCATGACCATAAGGCCCCACCAGACCTGAACGCCCGAGGCGGAGAGCAGGTCGAGACCAACCTTGAGGATGCCGAAGATACCGATCTTGATCATGCCGCCGGACATGAGGGCCGACACGTTGGACGGCGCCTCGGGATGTGCCTTGGGCAGCCAGCCGTGCAGCGGGATGATACCGGCCTTGGCGCCAAAGCCAAAGAAGGCGAGCACGAAGCACACGGATGCGACCGCGGGACTAAACTGCGTAGCGCGGAAATCCGCAAAGGCAAACGAGCCACCGGCGAAGTTGGTCATGGTGAGGAAGCTCGCCATGATGAGCACAAAGCCCACGTGCGCGATCACAAAGTAGAGCCAACCGCCATGGATGGAGTTCTCGTTCTCCTCGATCACGACCAGGAAGTACGAGGTCAGCGACATAAGCTCAAAGGCCACCAGGAACCAAAACACGTTGTCGGCGGTGATGACGAGCATCATGGACGCCACGAAGGTGTTAAAGAAGAAGCCGGCGCGGCCCTTTTTGCCCGGGTACTCATCAAAGTAGTTGAGACCGTAGATCGAACCGGCAAACGCGAGCACCGAGATGAGCGCCACGAACAGGCCGGACAGCTGATTGAGCAGCAGCTGGAAATGGGCAAACGGGAAGAACACGATGGTGTCGACCGACGTGACATCGCCCAGCACGGCCTGGATACCGGCCACAAACGAAAGCACCGCGGCGACGGCGCCGATAAGGCAGCCGGCGGTCTTGGCGGCGTTATCGGCCTTGATCAGCAGAACCGAGGCGAGCGCACCGATGCACGAGACGGCAAGCGATGCGATAAACAGCGTCATGCTATCCATTCTTTACGCTCCCTTCTGCTTTCTCGGACAAGCCCTGGGCCACAGCGGTAACGTCGACGACCGGACCGTTTTCGATCGAGCGCAGGCGCTTGGCCTCGTCGAGCTCGCGATCGGCCGCGCCGCCCATGACGGTCAGCGCCTTGGTGGGGCACGCCGCCACACAATGCGGGCCGTCCGGATCGAAGGCGCACAGGTCGCACTTGACAGCGCAGGTGTACTGGCCGGGAGCCCACGTAAGAAGGCTGCTCAGGGACTTAGGATACGAAGGCGTCGGATCGCACATGCCTGCGACACCGGCGATAGACGTGCCATCGGGATGGATGGCTCCGAAGGGGCACGCGATGGCGCACAGCCTGCACCCGATGCACTCCTGCTCCTTGACGTGGATGCGGTCGCCATCGTGCTCGATGGCATTCACCGGGCAAACCTCGGCGCAGGGGGCACCCTCGCAATGGTGGCAGGCAAGGGCGGCCGAAATACCGCCGGTCTTCACGAGCGCCAGGCGCGGCGTATCCTGAAGACCCTGCATCCGGTGGGCGTCGGCACAGGCGGACTGGCATGTTCCGCAACCGATGCACCTCTCCGGGTTGATGTCGATGAAGCGGTTCATCCCCACTTCCTTTCAAAATAACGGGCCGGGCTCCCGAACGTACGGGACGCCCGGCCCAAAAAGCCAACGAGAACGGGACTACACGATTTGATTCACGTGCGTCTCGTCGTCGAACTTGGCGGCGCCGGGCTCAACGTCCTGGGGAGCGGCGGCGTCCACCAGAGCCTGCTTGAGCTCGGTGTACTGACGCTCCACCTCGCCCTCAGCCCAGACCTGGTCGGCGATAGCGTCGACCTGGCAGGCGGAGAACTTGTCCTCGGGCGTATGCGAGACCGGGTCGACCTTGTGCATGGTCAGCTCGTTGCACTTGCCGATCCACCACTGGTAGGTCATATAGACCGTGCCCTTGTTGATACGGTCGCTCACGTCGGCGCGGCTGTATACCTGGCCGCGGCGGCTGTGAATCGAGACGATGTCGCCGTTCTTGATGCCGCGCGCCTGGGCGTCCGCGGGATTCATGCGGACAAAACCGGGCTCGTCGGCAAGCAGCGCCAGCGTCTTGCAGTTGCCGGTCATCGAGCGGCAGCTGTAGTGGCCGACCTCACGGACGGTGCACAGGATGAGCGGGTACTCATCGTCGGGAAGCTCGGAGGGCGCCTCCCAGTCGTGCGCCATCAGGTTGGCGCGGCCGTCCTTGGTGGTGAACTTGCCGCCTGCGAACATGTCGGCCGTACCGTGGTCGTTCACATCGGTGCTCTTGACGGGCCACTGAGCGTAGCCGCCCTCGGGGGCCATCTTCTCGTAGGTTGCGCCCACAAAGTTGGGGCACAGGCTAATGCACTCGTTCCAGATCTGCTCGGTGTTGTCGTAGTGCATGGGGTAGCCCATGCGCGTGGACAGGTCCGCGAAGATCTCCCAGTCGTGACGGCACTCGCCCTTGGGCGGAACGGCCGCGTCAAAGTGCTGGAAGCTACGGTCGGATGCGGTAAAGACACCCTCGTGCTCGCCCCAAGAGGTGGCAGGCAGGATGACGTCGGCGAGCATGGTCGTCTGCGTCATAAAGATGTCCTGGCAAATGAACAGATCCAGCTCGGAGAGCGTCTTGCGCATACCGGCCGAATCGGGCTCGGTCTGCACCGGGTCCTCGCCGTAGTTGTAGAAGCAGTGCACCTTGCCCTCGTCGACCAGGTGGCCCAGGTCGGTGAGCTTGTAGCCCTCCTCGAGCGGGAGCTTTTCCTCGGGCACGCCCCAAGCCTTGGCAAACTTGGCGCGCACTGCCGGGTCGGTGACCTTCTGGTAGCCAGGGTACAGGTTGGGCAGCATGCCCATATCGCAGGAGCCCTGGACGTTGTTCTGGCCACGCACGGGCGCGAGGCCGGAATTGGGTTTGCCGATCTGGCCGGCAACACAGGCGATGGAGGCGATGGTGTGCACCGTCTTCAGGTTCTGCTTCTGCTGGCATACGCCCATGCCCCAGCCAATGATGGCAGAGGGCTTCGCCGTGGCGTACATCTCGGCAGCTTGGTGGATCAACGCGGGCTCAACACCCGTGATGTCCTGTACGGATTCGGGAGTGTAGTTCTTGATGGTCTCCCACCACTCGTCAAAGCCGTTCGTGTGCTCGGCGACGAATTCCTTGTCGTAGAGGCCATCGTTGACCAAGCAGTTGGCAAAGGCGTTGAGGAACGCGACGTTGCAACCGTTCTTGATCGGAAGGTAGAGATCGGCGATACGCGCGGTTTCGATATGGCGCGGGTCGGCGACGATGATCTTGCAACCCTTTTCTTTGGCTCGCACGATACGCCTTGCGACGATGGGGTGCGAATCGGCAGGGTTATAGCCGAAGAGGAAAATGCAGCCCGCATCCTCCATACCGGGGATGGAGCATGACATGCAACCTGAACCAACCGTGTCCATCAGACCGAGGACAGTAGGGCCGTGTCAAGTACGGGCGCAGTTGTCTACGCTGTGGGTGCCGATGCACGCACGCGTAAACTTCTGCATGACGTAGTTCGCCTCATTGCCGCCGCCTCGCGAAGAGCCGGTGGTCATGACAGCGTTAGGACCATATTCGTCAATTATGGCCTGCATCTTAGATGCGGTGAAATCCAGCGCCTCGTCCCAGCTTACGCGCTCAAGATCCGCGCCCTTAGTGCGGCGGATCATCGGGTGCAGTACGCGAGGAGTCAAGATCTTGGTGTCGTTGATGAAGTCGTAGCCGCTCATGCCCTTAAGGCACAGCTCGCCCTGATTGGTGATGCCGTTGAGCGGTTCGGTACCCACGACCTGGCCGTTTTGGACCAGGAGGTTAAACTGGCAACCGGCGCCGCAGTACGGGCAGATCACTTTATGCTTCTCCATGACACCCTCCTTCCTTTCTCTGCTACCGAGTAATCGGTACGTATATGACAATCGTTGGGCTTGTATGGCCGCCCGTCTACGCCTCGTTTTCGATGGTGGCGCGGGCACGCTCGGCAGTCAGTTCTGCCAGGCGCTCCTCGTCTACCAGGGTGAGGCCCTTGGTCGGGCACGCCTCGGCACACGCCGGACCGCCGGGACGGTCCACGCACAGGTCGCACTTGAGCACGAAGCTCTTAGTCTGCGAACCCACGCGCACGTCGCCCATCAAGACGGGGACCTGCGTGGTCGCCACGCTCACGGCGCCAAAGGGGCATGCCATGACGCAGCTCTTGCAACCGATGCAGTTGTCCTCGTTGACGCCGATGCGATGGTTCTTTGGATCAAAGAACAAGGCGCCCGTAGGACAGGCCTTGGCGCACGGAGCGTCCTCGCAGTGGTGACATGCCACCGGCGCGGAAATCTCGTAGGTGCGCGTTACGCGCAAGCGAGGTGCGGCGATGTTGCCGGGAATATCGTGTGCCTCGATGCACGCCGCCATACAGGTTTGGCACCCAATGCAGCGTGAAGAATCAGCCACGACTCGTTTATTGCCCATGTTGTTCACTCCCTCCTGAATCCCATGCCGGAGAGATCCTGTCGACGTAGCCCCGGACCGCCCGTGGTCCGGCATCGGCGTATCGAGTGCATGCGGCGAAACAGGCACTTCGATAGAATTCCTCCAACGATATACAGACTAAATATACGCAGTTGCAGGTGGCAAACTTGAGCATAGGCCCTGCAATACGGGTGTATTGCAGGGGTTTTGGCAGGTTGGAATTATTCTCTAGAAGCTATAAAGGTGAGTGTATTACATGCGTACACCTCTGAGATTTTTACGCGCTCTCATTTTGGATGTACTACGTTTGTATTCGTATTAATGATTATTTACTTTAGTGAAATAAAGTAATGGTTATAAGATTCTAAGATGTCGGTATATACCGCATTTGACCGACTATATTGCACGCTAGCTAAGGGAGGGCAGTGATGTCATCGACGCAAAAAAGAGCCATCCTGCAGGTGCGCATTCGCGAAGAGGACAAACAGCATGCCGAGCATCTCTACGACGCCATGGGCACATCGCTTGCCGAGGCCGTTCGCCTTTTTGTCGCGCAGAGCATTTTGATGCGCAAGCTTCCCTTTCAGCCGGTCGCCGTGCGCTCAAAGGACGGCACCGCCGCCTATGGATCGCTCAAAGCATATGGAGACCCCAATCGCCGCTCCGAGGAGCGCAATGCCTGGATTGAGTACCTTGCTACAGAAAGCGACGATTCGATTTTGGGTCCCGAGGAAGTAGATATCCATGAGTAGCACCATCATCGACGAGACCGTCATCCTACGCTACCTGCTTGACGACGACGAAGTTCTGTCACCGCGCGCCTCCAAGGTCATCGCCACACGCACTGCTCGCGTCTACCCCGAAATCATCACGCGCGTCGTGGTCACGCTGCGCGACGTCTATAAGGTTCCCCGCGCTGAGATTGCTACGGCCATGAAAAGGCTGCTCGATGACGTCATGGTCGACGAGCCCACCGTTGTCGCCCTTGCCGTCAAACTCTTTGGCAAGACCCATATGGACTTTACCGACTGCCTCCTCGCAGCCCGAACCGCCATCTACAACGATGATGTCGTGAGCTTTGGCAAGCCCATCATCCAGGGCATGATCGATTACCGCCGAAAGCGCCAAACCGCAGCCGACGCTCGCGACCGCGCCGCCGAAGCCCACAGCCGAAGCACTGACTCCACCATCGACAAACTCCGCCACCAACCCCGCAGCTAACCCCATCCCCTCCTAAGTTGCGGTGAAATACGGACTGTTTTATGTCTCTGAGTAGCCTTTAGTCCGTATTTCACCGCAACTTATTGTTGGGCGGCGGAGTCGGTTGTCTCTGCTATCAGGAATCCGCAAAAGGCTTTGTAGTTGGGATACCGTAGCCGCGCATCATAGCGCCAAACTCTTCGACATCATATGTGTCCGATAGCTTGAAATGAATGACGTTATGACCCATGGCACGTAAGTTCGCATCGCGCAATAAGGCGGCTCGATAGGTTTTTGCCGCAGCATATTCCAAATCTTTTTGAGTTTCGTCCTCAAACTTACCCAAACCATGAAGCTCTGCCAACATCCATGACCCATCTGGCATCCGCCAACCATAATCTGCCAGATAATAGCCGGCATTTCCTGGTCGAGCAATCTCAACCTGAAGCTCAGGCGCAACGACTCCAGCAAGGATCATTGCCGCTCGCGCCTCGGACTCTCCCCCGTTATCCGACCTCCCGTCCATATGCTCGAACACGCCAAACGCACGGGCGATGCCATGCAAACCGCGACAATTGGCCTGTGCATACGCACGCAGCTCCTCGCGGTCGACATCATACTCACGAGCCAATCCATCGGCGTAGCCAAGCGCATACCGAAATGCACTCGCGCGGGCAATATCGACCACCGTCCGATAGGGGTCCGTCAGCGTAAACGGGCCGAGCCGCCATAACTCACCTGGGCGCCATCGACGATACTCAACGAACTCATATGTATCGCGCCTGGTAGATCTCGGCAACAACATCTGAACGGCATTAAGCAGCGAGTAAGCAGAGCCGATACCGTACAGCAATGCCGCCGTTGAACCGCAGAAAATGGCATCCGGTTCGACGGCCGCAATAGCAGATGCAAGCTGGAAAATGCGGGCTTCCACGTCAAGGTGGCTCCAATAAACAGGATCGGCGTACACATGGTTATAGAGTCGAATTAAAAGCTCTTCCTGCATAAGCTCACGCGCGCGCCGCTCATCCCAAGGATCAGTCGTTATCAATAGCTGCTCGTCATGATGAATCCCGAGAGCGGAAAACAGCATCTTGGCATATGACTTCGGAAAATGTTTAGCTTTATTGGACATGACCCGCACCATAACAATCAAGAACGAGTGAACGCCTTTACGCTATCGCAGAACGGCATTTAAATACCTTGCCAAAAGCTGACCAAAAGCTTGACGTCGCAGGTCAGAGCTTCAAAAAATATTTCCACTCTCGGTAGACGGTCGCTACGACCCTCCCAACGGCATCAAAATCCACCCTTACAATTAGTTGCGGTGAAATACGGACTACATGGGCCATAAAAGCCGAAAAACAGTCCGTATTTCACCGCAACTTAGGAGGGGATGTGGGGTCCCCGGCATGTATATGAAAACGACTCTGGCGCCAAATGAAGCCAAAGCCGTTAAAACTATCCTATGGAGCGGGCGACGGGAATCGAACCCGCGTCATCAGCTTGGAAGGCTGGGGTTCTACCATTGAACTACGCCCGCAAGATATGGTCGGGACGACAGGATTTGAACCTGCGACATCCTGCTCCCAAAGCAGGCGCGCTACCAAACTGCGCCACGTCCCGAAGGTGTTGAGCAGCTAAGGCATAAACCTTGCGTGTCCCAAAGCGAAGGAAATTATAGGGGAGACTTCGCGCCTGTGCAAGCGACGATACCCTAGCTCCTCGAATGAGCGACAAACCGGCTATGGGCCAGACCGATCACAAACGCCGCCACAGCAACCGGTGCCCACGCAGCACCGATATCTGCCAGCGGCAACGCATCGAACGGCAGCCACGAGCCAGCAAAGAACGCATCGCGGACCGAAGTGATTACGCTCTGCACCGCGACAACGCCGCCGACCCAAACCCACACCTGCGGATGCGCATCGCAAAAACCGTGCACCAGGCCCATCAGTACCAGCACGATGGCAACGGGATACAAGGCGTTGAGCATGGGCACCGAGAACATGAGGATCATGTCGAGGCCCACGTTGGAGAGCACGCACGAAAACGCCGCGAACACAAAGGCGAGGATCGCAAAGGGACGGCGCATAGCCTCCTCGGAAGCCTCCGCTCCCCCTTTAACCACATACGTCTCGCAGAAGTAACGCGAGCAGCAGCTGATGAGGCCGATGCACACGTTCATGCAGGCGAGGAAGAAAATCGCAAAGACGACAACCGTGCCAGCAAGACCAAAGTGCATAGACGCCGAACGGGCGAGGATGGCAGCACCATTGGTGGCATCGGGCATCACGGTGCTGAGCTGCGTGCCGGCAAGCGCCAGGCCGCAGTAGATGACGGCCATGAGCACGCCGGCGATCACACCGGAACGCGAAATCTCGAAGGCCACGCGCTTGTCATCGGTAACACCCAGCTCGTGGATGGTCTCGGCGATGATAATGCCAAAGGCGAGCGACGCGAGCAGGTCCATGGTCTGGTAGCCGGTCAAAAAGCCTTGCACGGCGGCGCCTGCATCGTAGGGAGCCTGAGGCGCGGCAGCCGGTCCCAGCGGCGAGATCACGGCAGCACCCACAACCAGCACGATGAGCGCGATAAGCGCGGGGCCCGTAATGCGACCAAGCACGCGCGTGATGACGCCCGGACGCAGCGTGAGCGCAAACGCGACGACGAAGAACCCGATGGCAAACACCAGACGTGCCGTGCCGAGCGAAACACCCTCGGGTAGCAGCGGCACCAGCATTTCGAACGCCGTGGAGCTCGTGCGCGGAATGGCCAGGCACGGACCGATGGCCAGATACACAGCCGCGACAAAGAACTCACCAAACTTGGGGTGCACGCGCCCGGCCAGCTCGCGGGCCGTACCGGCGAGCGCGACAGCGATAAAGCCCATGACGGGCAGGCCGATGGCTGCAATCAGAAAGCCGAGCATGGCGACCGGCGTGGCAGAACCTGCCTGCAGCGCCAGCAGTGGCGGAATAATGAGGTTGCCGGCGCCAAAGAGCATCGAGAACAGGGCGATGCCGACGGTAACGACATGGTCGGAGCGTAGACCACGCGGGGTGGATGAAGCCATGGGACCACCTTTCGGGTCGAAACAAAAACGGGACGGGCAAAAACACCCGTCCCGCAAGTATAAACGGTCTAGCAGCTCTAGCAGGCTAAATCGCGCAAAGCGTCAATCGCGGTGTCGACTTCCTCGTCCGTGTTGAAATACCCAAACGAGAAGCGAACGACACCCTGACGCTCGGTCCCTAGCGCACGGTGCATGAGCGGAGCGCAATGGGCACCGGGGCGCGTCGCAATCCCCCACCCTTGCATGAGCGCATCCGAGATCTCGGCAGAGTCGATATCGCCCACGTTGAGCGACACAATCGCCGAGCGCGCGAGTTGGTCAAAGGCACCGTAGAGCTTAATCCCCGGAATCTCGCGCACACCGGCAAGGAAGCGATCAGCGAGCGCATGCTCGTGGGCAGCAATCGCCTCGACCCCACCCTGGGCCTCGATAAAGTCGAGGCCGGCAGAAAGGCCCGCGATGCCGTGGCCGTTGAGCGTGCCCGCCTCCAGGCGCGTGGGCCACTCCAGCGGCTGCAGCTCATCGAAGCTGTGTACACCGGTGCCACCCATGGCCCAGGGTGCCACGTCGACGCCCTCCGCCACGGCCAGGCCGCCGGTCCCCTGCGGACCCATGAGCCCCTTGTGGCCGGTAAAGCACACCACGTCGAGCCCCATGGCCTGCATATCGATATGCGCCGTGCCGGCAGACTGCGAGGCATCGACGATCACCAGCGCACCTGCCGCATGGGCCATGGCAGCCACGCGTGCAATGTCGACCGCGTTGCCGGTCACATTGGAGGCGTGCGTCACCACTACGGCACGCGTGCCGAGCGTGACCAGCCGCTCGAGCTCATCGTAGTCGAGCGCGCCGTTCGCGTCGCAGCCCGCATGCTCAACGGTCACGCCCTGCTCTACCGCCAGGCGGTTGAGCGGACGCAGCACGGAGTTGTGCTCGAGCACCGTCGTGACCACACGGTCGCCGGGGCGCACCACGCCATTGATGACGGTGTTGAGTGCCGCGGTGGAGTTGGGCGTAAAACAAACATGGTCAGCACGCGGACAGCCCAGCAAGCGCGCAAGCTTGGCGCGGCAGCCGTGGATGGTACGCGCCGCATCGAGCGCACCCGACGTGGCGCCGCGCCCGGCATTGCCGAGCGAGCACATCGCCTGCGTCACGGCATCGATCACCGCCTGCGGCTTATGCATGGTCGTCGCCGCGTTATCCAGGTAGATCATCGCACGACCTCCCACATATCGATCACGGTAAAGCCCTCGGTGGGAACACCTGCTGCGGCAAGCTCGGCGCGCAGCAGTTCCTCATCGGCAGGCAACGCCTTCCATGCCAAACCGCAGCCGGCAGCGACCTCCCCGGGCACGGGAATCGTTCGCCCGGGGAGGCCGCGCTCGATGCACAGGGACTCGCAACCCATGGCGGCCGCCGTGGTGGGAAACGTGATGACAAGCGCCGGGCGCTTCTCCCTCATGGCAACTCCAACTAATACGCTACGGGCGCACGACGCGCACTGCCTGCTCCATCTTCTCCACGATAACGTACATGTTGGTGACCTCACCCACCGCGAGCTGGTCTTTAATGCCATAGTGGTCGAGGCAGGTACCGCAGGTGAGAATCTCGACACCCTGCTCGGCCAGACCCTTCAGGTCGTCGAGTACCGGTGAGCCCTCGACGGTGAGTTTGGCGCCGCCGTTGTAGAACAACATGGTCGCGGGCAGCTCCTCCTGCTGCGTCACGGCAAAGATGAAGGCCTTCATGAGCTTGTGGCCCAGCTCGTCGTCGCCGCGGCCCATGCAGTCGGTGTAGACGGAAATGACGAGCTTGCCCTTGCCGGCGCTGGCATCACAGAAGGCAGCGCCATCCTGCTCGGGATCAGCCACGGCAACGGCGCCAGAGGTCGCCACGGTCACGTGCCACTCGGCGTCAGAAACCTTCTCGACTGAGGCCGTGCAGCCCTTCTCCTGCGCCATCTTGGAGATGTTCTTGACGGCGGTCTCGTTATCGACCGAGGTCACAACTGTGCCCTCGCCATCGAGCTGCTTCAGGGCTTTGAGCGTCTTGACGACGGGCAGCGGGCAGGCATCGCCCATGGCATTGACTTCAATCTTGGTAGACATAGTTTTTCCTTTCGAATTAATCGTTTTAGAACGGTACAGAGCTCAATAAACGTGTCGTTAACGGACAACGTGGACGGCAGGACCGCCTGGCACCAGCTCGCACACGCGACCGACAACGGCGGCGATACGTCCCTCGGCATCCAGGCGGCGCGCAAGTTCATCCACATCGGCAGCAGGCGCCGCGATGAGCAAACCACCCGAGGTCTGCGGATCGTACAGCGCGTCGAGCATGCCCGGCTCAAGGTCCTCGTCGGCCGTCACGCGCGGGCCAAAGAAATCCTGGTTGCGGTAGGAGCCCGCGGGGATAATGCCCAGACGCGCCATGTCGAGCACCTGGTCAAAGAGCGGCACCGCCCCCGACGCAAGCTCAATCTGCACGCCCGAGCCCTCGGCCATCTCGCACGCATGCCCGATCAGGCCAAAGCCCGTGATGTCGGTGCAGCCGTGAAGCCCGAGTCCCTCGGCCAGACGAATCGGCGCCTCGTTGAGGGTGCACATCGAGTCAAACATGGCTGCGGCCTCGTCCTGCTCGATGAGCTCGCCCTTAATGGCCGTGGTGATGATGCCCGAGCCAACCGCCTTGGTCAGCAGTAACGCATCGCCCACGCGTGCGCCGCTGTTGGCGAGCATACGGTCAAGCGCGACAAAGCCGCTCACGGACAAGCCGTACTTGGGCTCGTCGTCGTTGATGGTGTGGCCGCCCGCGATGGAGCAACCCGCCTCGACGCACTTGTCGGCGCCGCCCGCCAGAATCTGACCGGCCACCTCCACCCCCAGGCAGCTGGGGATGCAGAGCAGGTTCATGGCATGCGAGGGAGTGCCTCCCATGGCATAGATGTCCGACAGTGAGTTTGCCGCGGCAATCTGGCCAAACAGAAACGGGTCGTCGACCATCGGTGGGAAGAAGTCGATGGACTGCACGAGGCCCAAGTTCTCCCCTACGCGAAAGACACTCGCATCGTCGGAGGTATCGAACCCCACGAGCAGGTTGTCGTTATGCACATTGGGCAAGTCGCCCAGGACCTGGGCGAGGGCTCCGGGAGCCAGCTTAGCGGCTCAACCGCTCGCGGCGGTCATAGACGTGAGCTTAATCTGATCGTCAGCCATCGATACCTCCTCTCATCGGTCAATCATTTTCTCCCAGTATACGCATGAATGCGAGCCTGCGGCGGATGCATTAATTGAGCGCCTGTGCGCGAATCGCCGCGCCAATGGCACCGGCAAAGCGAGCCTGGGGCGAGGTGGTCACCGGCGACCCCAGTAGCTCGCCCAACCGCTCCACCACGAAGGCGTTCTCGCACAGGCCACCGGTCAGGTAGTACGGGGCGCCCGCGGCCTGCCCGGCCATGGTCGCCACGCGCGAGACCACGCTGTCGATCACGCCACGCGCAATGTTCTCGCGCGGCTCGCCACGACCGATCAGGCTGATGACCTCGCTTTCGGCAAACACCGTGCACATGCTGGAAATCTTGGTAGGCTCGCCGGAACGTGCCAGATCGGCCATCTGCTGCTGGGAAATACCTAGGCGGTCGGCCATGATCTCCAAAAAGCGCCCCGTGCCGGCGGCGCACTTGTCGTTCATGGCAAACTTGGCCACTCGACCACTTTTAAGCTGAATGACCTTGGTGTCCTGACCGCCCACGTCGATCACGGTGCCGTGATCGCCAAACAGGCGCACGGCACCGGTACCGTGGCAGGTAATCTCGGTCACGACCTTGTGCGCATAGGGCACGGCGACACGACCGTAGCCGGTCGCGACCACGCGCACGTCGTCGGCCGTCACGTCGTAGCCAGCCGCTGCCAGCGCCTCGCGCAGCCGCTCGGAAGCATCGACCGAGGAAAACCCGGTTGGCTGCACGCACATCCACGCCACCGAACCCTCCCCATCGACCACAGCAGCCTTAGCCGCCGTAGACCCGATATCAATCCCGATCCCTATCATGGCTCTCTCCCAATCTAAACATCAAAGACAGCGGCGCGTTCAGGCGCCTTAGCTCTAGGTTTCTCAGGTGCCGGAGATTGTCCCGAAAGAGGAGCGCAGCGTACTTTGGGTACGCAAGCGACGGTTTGAGGGGCAAGATCCGGTGCCTGAGGAAGCTAGAGAGTTTCGATAAAGGCAGCGATGCGCGTCTCGATCTGGCCCATGTCGCCGTTGCTGTAGTCGGTCTCGATCTTCATGTACGGAATACCCGCACCCTCGACGGCCTCCTGCATGCGCGCACTCTCCACGTTAAAGGTGTGGCACGCCTGGAGCACGCTCTCCACTACGCCATCGACGTGATACTTCTCGCACATGGCCAGCGTGTTTTCCATACGGCCGTCGTTGGGCGTCATGACCGAGCAGTTGATATCCAGGTAGCGGTCGGCGATGGCGCGCAGGATGTCGGGAGCCTCCGGGTCGACCATCATGGCCGCAGTGCGCTCGCCCGAGCAGTCGTCCATGCACACGACCACACCGCCGTTGGACTCGATGGTGCGACCGATCTTATTGATCACGCCGCCCACCGGGCAACCGGTGATCAGAATGCGCTTGGCATCCGCCGCAACCGGGCGCTCGCCCGCGCCGTAGGCCTCGCGCAGCTTGACAACCTTTTGCTCCAGCTGCTGCGTATAGGCCTCGATATCAAAGCTGAACGTACCGGCAAACATGGTGCTCATCAGGTCGACGCCGCTCATGGCCGCCGGCTGGTTGGCCTGCAGCGCAAACATCTCGAGCTGGGCAGCACGCAGGCGATTGCGACGACGGACGGCGGCGCGCAGGTCGTCATCAGTAATCGTAATACCGTAGAAGTTCTCGAGCTCCTCCTTGAGCAGGCGGCACTCCTCGTACCAGCCTTCACGCTCGTAGGCGCGATCGCGACCCTGCGGCAGGTGCAGAACGTGCGTGCGCTTGAGCTCGTTGAGTAGCTCGTACATCTTCTTCTTGCCGTCGCAGGTGGTCTCGCCGATGATCATGTCGCTAAAGTACGTAAACGGGCACTTTTGCGAATAGGCAAAACCGTACGTCGACTTGATGAGCGGGCAGAGGTTTGCCGGCAGCACCTTCTCGGCCTCGGGAATCACCTCATCGGACGTACCGCACAGAGCGACACTTGCGGCCCCCGCGGCATCGATAATCTCGAGTGGCGTATAGCTGCACAAAAAGCCGACCAGGCGATTACCCGCCTGCTTATATTCCTTAACGCGAATAAACGCCGCCTTGCGCTGCTCGTTGAACTCCTCAAACGTGCGCGGCAACGGCTGCTCAATATTTTCCGACATATAACTCCTAAACCTTTTAACCAACCAAGGAAACAGCTTTCCCGGGTGCCCGAGGTTGCCGTAAATGAGGAGCACCGCGTACTTTGGTACGCAAGCGACGGTTTGAACGGCAAGATCGGGTGCCTGGGGAAGTCACCGAGACGGATAGCCCTAAATGGTTTCCAAGAAAGCTTCAATGCGCGTCTGCAATTGCCCCGCGTCCTCGCCGGCGTAGTCGGTGGTGATGCGCATAAACGGAATGCCGGCCTCCTCGGCAGCTTCCTCCACGGCGAAGGACTCCATTTCGTAGAGTGTGCAGAACTGCAAGGCCACGTCGACGATGCCGTCGGCATGCAGGTCGTGCGCCATCTGGACGATGTCCTTCATACGCTGGTCGTTGGGCGTAAAGACGGCGCAGTTAATCTTAAAGTAGCGCTCGGCGATGGCGTCGAGCATCTCGTCGACCGTCTCACCGGACTCGTCGACCAGGTCCTTGTAGTAGCGCGAGCCCGTGCAGGACTCCTCGCCCACCACAACGCCGCCGGCTTTCTCGATGAGGTTGAACAGCTTCCAGTTGGGCACGGCCATGGGCGTACCGGTGTACAGGATGCGCTTGGTCCCCTTGGGCGCCACGCCCTCGCCGGCCTCGACACGCTGCTCGCACTCAGCCGCCATATCGTTAATGGCTCCGGTCAGACGCGGCGTGTCGTCCATAAAGGCGGCCTGAACGGTCAGCAGGCTGTCGAGACCGCTGATGGGCGCCGGATCGGCAGCGCGCGTGGCAGCGAGACGCTGCAGGGCGCGACGCTTCTCATTGACGGCGTGGATGGCGGCCTTCAGGCGCTCGGGCGTAATCTTGACGCCACACTCTTCCTCGATCTTGGCGGCGAGCTTTTTGACCTCGGCCTTCCAAGTCACGAGCGTCGACTCATCGTGCACGTTGGGAATATCCATAACGTACATGTTCTTTTGCGTGGCAAAAAACTCGTAGGCCTTCTTCTTGCCATCGCAGGTGTTCTCGCCCACCACCAGGTCACTCGACTCAATGTAAGGGCAGACCTCGCCCAGCTTAAAGCCGGCAAAGCTCTTGATAAGCGGGCAGGTGTTGCGCGGCAGGTGCTCCTCGACCTTATCGGTTGCCCAATCGGCACCCGAGCACAGGCCCACGGGAATGCCGTCACAGGCAAGCACGATCTCCTCGGGCACGTACACGCAGAACGAGCCCACGATCTTGGTGGCCTCGCCGGCCTCCTTCTTGTCGAGCATCTCCTTAATACGGCCGCTGTGGATGTTGGTGGCAACAAAATCCAGGTAGGACGTGGACTTGGGGCGATTGTTCTGCGTCAGGAACATATCGCCGTACATCTGGCCCACGGCGCCCAGCAGCATGTCGTGGTCGGCAAGATTCATGCCGAGGCTCTCCCACATCGGATGGAAATCGAATTCTTCAGCCATGACGGTTCCCCTCTCGAACCAAAATTGAATAGCTACGGTATTGCTGCACGGTGGGTGGCGAAAACCCAGCCGCGCCTAAACCCGGAATTTTAGGGAACCTGCTTTGCGGTCGATTATTTAGTTGTGCGTCGTCTCTCCCGGAGCCGTGAACATACCTGCTCATATGCGGCTCCGAGCCATATACAGGGCGCGCGCGGCAACGCGACGCGAATATGTCATCTGCAGCACCGGCGCACCCTCCTTTTCTCGTCGAAGGTAACTATATCAACGGTTGTCGTCCAGACGAACACCGTTGACATTCGTACGACAGCGTCGTGTGCCGTCGTTTAATAAATAATTATCTTGATTGATAAGAGTTTGTCATCTCTCATTCGACGAACGACAAAAACAAAGCCGCCGAGGCTTATATCCCCGACGGCATTACCCGGCGCTATCGACAAACCAAATGGATCCTGCTGGCATCAAAATGCATGCGCAGCGTCTCGCCTGCTTGCGGTAGCTCGTCGACAGGCATGCCCACTTTGTTGACCTTCCACTGCAGACGCGTGGGCGCATCGGCCCGCGGCGCATCCAACAGCACCAGGCGCTCAAAACGCGAATCGCTCACGCGCGCCACGTGCAGGTCGTAGCTGTTGCGACCCCGCTCAGCACGATTGTCAACATGGAAGTAGCTTGCGCGAATGCCCAGGTACACCACATTATCGGGAACCTCGCGGCCCACGTTAAAGGTCATGTCCCAGTCGAGGGCTTCAACTTCTTCGTCGCCGATCTTGCGCGCCCGGCTTGTATTCTTGCAGCCCGTCAGGCGCAGCGCCGCCAGCGTCTGCGGGCGGCGGACCACGTCCTCAATGGAGCCGATCTCCTCAACATGCCCGTCGTGCATCACGCAGATACGCTGGCACAGGCGGCACGCTTCGTCGATGTCGTGGCTCACGTAGAGCACGGTGCGGTTGCACACATCGAACAGGTCGAGCATGTTCTGCTCGAGTGCGCTCTTAAGATAGGAATCGAGCGCGCTCATGGGCTCGTCGAACATAAAAATGCCCGGATGCGCCGCCACCATACGGGCAAGCGCCACGCGCTGCTGCTGGCCGCCCGAGAGACGCGCGGGATAGCGGTCGGCGAAATCGGTCAGGCCAAAGATGCCCAGATAGCGTTCGGCGAGCTTTTTGCGCGCGGCGGCGTCGCCCGCGTCCTTTACACCGGCGCACACGTTATCGGCCACCGTCATGTTGGGAAACAGCTGATAGTTTTGGAACAGCAGGGCACACTTACGCTCCTGGGGCGACAGGTTGATGCCCGCCGCCGAGTCAAAAAAGGTCACGCCGTTGACAACGATCTTGCCCTCGTCGGGGGTCTCCACGCCGGCAATGCAGCGCAGTGTACAGCTCTTGCCACAACCCGAGGCGCCCAGCAGCGCCACACGCTCCTCGCCGGCCTCAAGCTGCATGTCGAGCATAAACCCCGGAAAGCGCTTTTTGATATCCAGGACAAGCGACACGGCCTATCGACCTCCCTTCGAGACGGCGTCATCGCGCATGAGCTCGGCCAGCGCCTCGCGATCGATACGCAGCGCATCGCCGCCGACTGGGTCGAGCGAATCGGCCTGGCCACCCAGCTGCTTGGCCTGCTTGCGCTCCGCACGGGAAAGGCCCCGCTCGCGATACTTTTGCGAATGAGCGGTGTACATATTGATGAACAGAATGACCAGGAAGCTGAACGCAATTACGACCACGACCCAAAAGAGGGCTACCGACGTGTTGCCCCCCATCCACTCAAAGTAGATGGCGATGGGAATGGTCTGGGTAATGCCGGCATAGTTGCCCGCAAAGAACAGCGTGCAGCCAAACTCGCCCATCGCGCGGGCAAAGGCGAGCACCGTGCCCGCTGCGATTGAGGGCCAACCAAGGGGCATCATAAGCTTGGTGAAGATGCGACACTCGGACCAGCCCAGCGTGCGCGCCGCATCGAGCATCTGCGTGTCGAGGCTCTCGAAGGCTCCGAGTGCCGTACGATAGACGAGCGGGAACGACACCACCACGGCAGAGATCACCGCCGCGGGCCAGGTAAAGACGATCGAGATACCGTGCGCGATGAGCCACTGGCCCACCCCGGTCGAGCGGCCAAACAGCATGAGGAGCAGAAAGCCGCAGACCGTGGGCGGCAGCACCATAGGAATCGTAAAGACCGAATCGAGCAGGCCCTTGATGCGACTCGAGGTACCCATAGTCTTCCACGCGGCGAACAGGCCCAGCGCAAAGGAGATCAGCAGGGCAAGGCCGCACGTTTTAATGGACACCCAAAACGGGCGATAGTCGATGTCGCCCAAAAAGGAGGCCAGAGAGGTCAAGGGGGCCTGCTCATCCCGCAACACGACAGACGATGCTTCTACCATTTGAGCGCTATCAAGCCAACGCGCGCCGCTCTTGGCATCACCCGAGGCTGATGCGATCACCACATAGCGGTCCCCATCCGCACCTCGTTCGTCAAAGCCATAGGTATACCCGCCGGCATCAAACGTTGTTTCCGCCGTAACATACCAAGGAAGATCCACGTCCCCCAGCTGCGCACCTCCCATGCAGTTTGCGCTGTCGAGTTCACAGACGAGGGCTTTGAGACCCGATGCGCACTCGTTGTCCTGCGGATCCAATCCAAACTTCTCGACCGCCTTGGGCGATATCCACACCACAACGCGATCGGCAGCAGGCGCCACCACAAGGTCCACGTCCTCGTCAACGGGAAACCGGTAGCCCTCAGGCTGGCCCTCCATGTCACGAGCGGTCCCCTTGGCCAACCGCTCAAAACCTTCGATCCCATAGGAAAGCCCATGAGCGGTCGCAGCAACCTGGGCCCCGTCCTCAGCGTCCCCAGCAAACGCAAATCCCGGCACCCAGCAAAGCGCGAAGGTCAAAGCACAGGCGACAAGCATGCGGAATCTATTAAGCACGAAAAGCTCCAAGCGAATACAAGGACGGAGTTAAACACAAAACGATGGAATTATCGCGCCAAGCCGCACTACGCGGAAAGCTCAAAGCCGTACTTAGCCCAAATCTTCTGAGCCTTCTTGCTGGTCAAACAGAAGTCGATGAACGCCTTAGCCTCGTCGGCGTGCTCGGAGCTCTCGGCAACGGCACCCGGGTACACGATGGGCTTGTGCGAATCCTCGGGGCACACGAAGGCCTCCTCGATGCCGTCGTAGCGAAAGATGTCAGAGCTGTAGACAAAACCGGCCACGCAGTCGCCTGTGGACACATAGGCGGCGGCGGTGCCCACCTTATCGGCCAGGGCAACCTTATCGGCGATCTCGGGCGCATACTCGCCGTCGTCGCCCTCGGTGCCGGTGTAGAGGCCCACGAAGGCCAGGGCCTGGTTGGCGTACTTGCCGGCGGGGACGGTCTTGGCGTCGCCAATGGCGATCTTGCCGTCCAGATTCGCGACGTCGTCGATGACCTCGACCTTGGTGTCGGAGCCCTCGGCGCGAATGATCACAAGGTCGTTGACGAACACATCCTCACGGGTGTCGGCATCGACGAGTCCGGCGGCCTCGGCGTCGTCCATGGTGCCCTTGGAGGCCGTGATGAGTACGTCAACCGTGGCACCGGCACGCATCTGCTCGACAAGGTCGCCGGAGGCCTTAAACTGCGTGTCGGCAAACGTGGTACCGGTCTGGTCGGTGTAGAGCTCCTGGACCTCGGGAAGGGCCTTCTCGAGCGAATTGGCAGCAAAGATCTGCAGCTCAACAGCCTTCTTGGAAGATGCCTTAGCAGAACCGGCATCGGAACCAGCGGGCTCGGACGTCTTTTTGCCCGAGCAGCCAGCAAGGCCAAAGCCGGCGACAGCGGCAGCAGAAAGCGAGACAAAACCGCGGCGTGAAACCATATCGAACATATTCAACCCTTTCGGACCTTGTGCCCGGGTACCCCACCGCAGGCTTTATTCTGTAATAAGATTATACTTCTACGAGAATAATGATAGTGAGAAATTATTCTCGCCAGAGAATATAGTTTCGAGTTGCAGTGCCCCTTGGCGTCGCTTCGGCGGAAAACAAAGGCGGAGCAGCCGTTCAGGTCGCCCCGCCGCAGGTAAACCGCTTAGTTGGTATGTCCGCCGCCCGCCGTCATTTGGGCCGCATGCTCCAGCTGATCGCTCACGGCCTCCCAGCTTTCGCGGGCCGCTTTCGTGGATCCCGGAAAGTTGATGACAAGCGTATGCCCACGCTGCATGCACACGGCGCGCGAGAGCATGGCGCGGCGCGTCTTGGTCATAGAGTACGCACGGATTGCCTCTGCAATACCCGGCACATCGCGCTCGCAGACGGCACGCGTCGCCTCGGGCGTCACATCGCGCATCGAAAGCCCCGTGCCGCCGCAAGTGAGCACAACATTGGCATGGCACTCATCAGCGGCTTCCACAATGGCATCACCAATCTCGCTGGCGTCGTCGCGCACGACCACATGTGAGGCGACCGTCCAGCCCTGCGCCACGATGAGTTCCTCGAGCGCAGCACCCGCCTCGTCCTGAGCAAGATCGCGTGTATCCGAGCACGTCACAATCGAAATCTTCAGCTCCATAGTATTCCTCCTATAGCACCGCGCCCTCATGCAGGTCGACACGCACGACATCCACGACGTCGCCCGCCTTGAGCTCGCACGGTCCTTCGTCAATACGCAGCAGGCAGTTGGCCCGCTGCATCGTGCCGAGCAACGCCGAATTCTGCGTCTTGGCCTCGGTCACCAACAGCTCACCGGTCTCAGGGTCGCGCAAAACCGTGGCGCGATCGAAGAAGCGTCGGTCCTGGCGCTTCTTCACGCCGTGCGTCAATATCGCCTGCTGCACGGGACGCGTACCCTCGGCAAAGCCGCGCATCTTGCGGATCGCCGGGCGGGCGAGCATCTCAAAGCCCACATACGCCGCCGCGGGATTGCCCGAAAGCCCCAGGTAGGGCTTACCCCCGAGAAAACCAAACGTGATGGCCTTACCCGGACGCATCGAGATGCGATCGAAGAGCACCTCGCCCTCGCGCTGGACCAGCGCCGTCACATAGTCGTAATCGCCCGCCGAGGCGCCACCGCTCGTAATGACAAAATCGCACTCCTGCACGGCACGATGTACCAGCTCGGCAATCACCTGCTCATCATCGGGCGCGATGCCGTAGAACACGGGCTCGGCTCCTGCATCGAGTGCCTCGGCCATCAACGCCGAGGAGTTGGAATCGCGGATCTGACCGCGCGCCGGCACCTTACTCGGTGCGACCAGTTCCGTGCCCAGCGAGATGATGCCCACACGTGGGGCAGCGTGCACCTTCACGCTCGCGTATCCGGCGCTTGCCAGCAAGCCGGCGCCGGCCGGAGCCACGACCTCGCCGGCGTGCATCACAACATCGCCGGCATGGGCCTCCTCGGCGGCAGAGCGAACGTTCTCCCCTACCTTGGCAGGCGCCGAGAAGCGAACGTGCGAGCCCTCGTTGCCGTCGCCATCGAGCACGTCGACGATTTCGTATTTCACCACGGCATCCGCACCCTCGGGCACCGGCGCGCCCGTCATGATGCGGACCGTCTCGCCCGCGCCGATTGCGCCCTCAAACACATGGCCCGCGGCCTCGTGTCCGATAACGTCGAGCGTCACTGGCGCCTCGCCAGATGCCTGCGCCAAGTCCGCCGAGCGCACGGCATACCCGTCCATGGCGCTGTTGGCAAACGGCGAAATGTCGATATCGGCCACAGCATCCTCGGCCAAGGGAAAACCAGCCGCCTGCCACACGGGAATCTCGACGAGATCGGTCGGAGCAACGTGCGACAGGACAATCGACTGCGCGTCCTCCAGCGGAATGAGTTTCTCTGCCATATGCACCTCTTAATGCCACGGCGCGCAACACGGGCGCCAATTCTTTATGCTTTTCTCAGTATAATCCCCCGACGCACGACCGCGACTCGGCCTGTACCCGCAAATACACCTGTCGGTTGCAGGCCGCGAAACAGAATGGAAACCAACCCACCGGCTCGTCGCGTTTACCGCGTTTTATAATGCTTGCGTTGCAACCTAAAAGAGGAACGTATGGCTCATAACGACAAACCCGAAAGCGCAAACGAGGCGCAGGATCATTCCCAGCCGCTCGACGACGGCGGCCTTTTCTCCCTTAGCGACGTCATCATGGCAGGCAGGCAACAGCTCACCCGCTCCGAGCATCTCTTGGCTGCCGACACGCGCCGCAACGCCCGCAACCTACTCGCGAGCGCCAAGCTGCTCGTACTCGTCGTCATCGTCTCGCTCGCCATGGGCGTTGCCGCTTGGGCGTTTTTGGCTTCTCTGAATATCGCGACCGACTATCGCGAGCACCATGCATGGATTTACGCGCTGCTTCCCGTTGTGGGCATGGCCACCGCATGGGTGTACAAAAACCACGGCCTTGCCGCCAAACGAGGCAACAACCTGGTCATCGACTCCGCTCTGGGCACACGTCTCATCCATATGCGCATGGCCGTCCTCACCTTCGCCTGCTCCACGCTCACGCACCTAACGGGCGGATCGGCCGGTCGCGAGGGAGCCGCGGTACAGATTGGCGGCACCATCGCCAGCAACATCTCGAGCCTCGCCCACCTCAAAAAGCATGACCACCACGATCTCATGCTCGCCGGCATCTCGTCGGCCTTTGGCGCCGTATTCGGTTCGCCCCTTGCCGGCGCGTTCTTTGGCATGGAGATGTGTTTTATCGGCAAGATCGACTACACCGCGGGCATCTACTGTCTGGTCGCCTCGTTTACCGGCTACTTTACATCACTCGCCCTGGGTACCGAGTACGAAGCGAATGTCATCGCCAGCGTTCCCAACATGACACCACGGACGGTTGCCATCGTTGTTATCAGCGCCATTATCTTCGGTCTGACGGCACGCCTCTTTGCCTGGTCGGTTCGAACCGTCAAGAGCCTGTACGGTCGCTTTATCACCAATTACCTCGTTCGCGCACTTATAGGCGCACTCGTGGTTTTGGCCGCCTATGCCCTCCTCGACGCCTGGGACTACGCCGGCCTTTCCACGTGGCTTTCCGGCGCTGGATTTGCCGGCAACGCCACCCTGGCGGACGCAGCCATCAAGTTGGTCGTCACAGCGCTCACCCTGGGCGCCGGCTTCCAAGGCGGCGAGGTCACGCCCCTGTTTGGTATCGGTGCGGCGCTCGGCGGCTGGATCGGTTGCCTCGTCGGTATCGACCCCAGCTTTCTGGCGGCGCTGGGCATGCTCGGCGTGTTCTGCGCCGGCCTCAACGTGCCCATCACCACCTGCATGATGGCCATCGACCTGTTCCACGGCACGGCCGCCGGGTTCTTTGTCATCGTGGCCTTTATCAGCTACCTAACCGGAGGGCACCGCGGCGTGTACCCCGCCCAGCGCATCATCTCACCCAAGCGCCGCTCGCTTATTGTGGACGAGGGCGGTACGGTGGCGGATGCTATCGAGCGCCACAACGACCTGATAGAGTAGACGTTAGTATTCGCCGTGCAGCCACAATCGGGGGCAATTCGACCTGAGCGCGACCGCACCGTCACGTCACACGCCGGGAGTCGCCCCATGCACGCAACTGATTTTGGTCGCACGCTCATCATCGCCAACCCAGCCGCCCAGTCGGGCGCCGCGCGCGAAGTTGCCGAGCGCCTGCAGCGCTTTTTGGACATGACTGCACGCGCATCCCAGTTTGACCTGGTGCTGACCGAGCGCATGGGACACGCCGAGGAGCTGGCCGCACAGGCTCAGGGCTATCGCACCGTTATCGCCCTTGGCGGCGACGGCGTGATCCACGAGGTCGTCAATGGACTCATGACGCAGAACGAGGCGGTCCGTCCCGCTCTTGCCATCCTACCCGTAGGCTCCGGTAACGATTTTGCCCAAACGCTCGGCATCGACGATTTCTCCGGCAAGGATTTTGGCGCGCTGCTCACCTGCGAGCTGCAGCGTCAGGACATCGGGCGCATTCGCTCATGGAACCCCGCAAGCGGTAGCGGCGAGGCTACCGTTGAGTACTACGACCAGACGCTTTCGGTCGGCATCGATGCCGCCATCGGCCTTGGCACCACCGAGCTGCGCAAAAAGACCGGCTTGACGGGCGCTCCGCTCTACACCCTTTCGGGACTTGAGCAGTTTGGCCTGCGCTATCGCAACTACTCCATGACAGTCAGCTTTGACGGCGCGCCCGCCGAGCGCGTGAGGGCGATCATCATGGCGATTCAGCTTGGTCCCACCTATGGCTCGGGCTATCGCATCTGCCCCGATGCCGACCCCTGCGACGGCGTGCTCGACGTCTGCTACGCATGCGGCCCTGTCCCTCGCGCGGTTGCCCTGCCTATGTTCCTTTCGGCCAAGGACGGCCACCATACCAAGCTGCCACCGGTTCGCATACGCCGATGCCGCCATGCCGAGCTCACTTTTGAGGAGCCAGACTACCCCATCCAAGCCGACGGCGAGCCCATCGTCGCCTCGCGCATCGAGGTCGACATCCTCGCCGGCGCCCTCCATGTCTGGCGCCCCACCCGCTAACCCAACCTAAGTTGCGGTGAAATAGGGACTGTTTATGCAGCTAAAGCCGCAAAACAGTCCCTATTTCACCGCAACTTATTGAGAAGATCATTCCTCCCTGCCCGGTTTGCGTCGGTTGGCCTTTTTAATGGCGTTGAAGTGTTTGTCGTTGAGCCTGCGCTGGCGAGAGCGCTGAGGCACCTTGGTCTTTACGCGTCGGCGCGGTGGACGCCCGCGACGCCCCAGCTCGGCGCGCAGCTTACGCAGGCAGCTGCTACGATTTTGGAACTGGCTGCGGCTCTCGCGCGCCGTCACGGTAATCCCCGAAGGGATATGTTTCATGCGCACCGCTGAATCCGTCGTGTTCACGCCCTGTCCACCCGGACCCGTCGCGCGAAACACCTGCACCTCGCAATCGCGCGCCAACTCTTCGGCCGACATCTCGGCATAGCGCGCATACTCGCGCCAGCCCATCTTGTTCTCATCCATATCAACACCTCCCCTCATACAAAAAATGTGACAAAGGGACGGTCCCTTTGTCAC